>JAHEDF010000312.1 GCA_024641365.1 Planctomycetota bacterium
CCATGGGCGGCGATGATGCGCCGCGCGCAATGGTACAGGGCACAATTGATTATGCCCTGGCAAATCCCTCACACACAGTTGTTCTAGTCGGTCGCAAAAATGATATTGAGGCTGCATTGCAAGCCGAGCCGCAACGTCCAGCAAATATTGACATAGAAGACGCGCCCGAAGTCATTGGCATGAGCGAAAAAATTACCGCGCTCAAAGAAAAACCAAATGATTCGATGAATCGCTCTGCACAATTAGTAAAGCAGGGCAAAGCAGACGCGATGGTTTTATGTGGTAACACAGCCTGCAGTGTTGCTGCTGCACAATTGCATTTACGTCGTGTTCCTGGGGTAAAACGCGCTGGTTTATTAACCCCGCTGCCAACACCCAAAGGCAAAACCTGGGTTTGTGACTGCGGTGCAAACGCAGTGGGAAAACCAGAGCATTTGGTGCAATTTGCGGAAATGGGTTCTGCCTATTTGCGTTGTGCCTATAATATTGCTGCGCCACGTGTCGGCGTTTTATCAATTGGCGAAGAGGACGGAAAAGGCGACGAATTAACTCACGAAACACTCGATTTACTTCGTAAAACAAAATTAAATGTGGTCGGTAATGTTGAAGGCCATGATATTTTTACCGGTGAATTAGATTTAGTCGTCTGCGATGGTTTTACTGGTAACGTTATGTTAAAAGCCAGTGAAGGTGTTTTTGACGCGCTGATAACTATTTTAAAAGAAGAAATTTATAGCAGCACGCGCACAAAACTTGGCGCGTATATTATGAAGCCTGCGCTAAAAGGTTTACGAGATCGCACGCATTGGAGTTTAGTTGGCGGCGTATTATTAGTCGGCGTTGATGGTGTCACCATTATTGGACATGGACGCAGTGACCGCATTGCTATTTTTCATGCACTAACGCAAGCCGCTCGCGCAGTCGAAACGAAAGTCATGACCGCTATGCGTGAGCATTTTAAAACGGTGAGTGCCGCCGCGCCAGTTGATGCCGCCGCGCCAGCCACTTCGTAATTTTCTGAAATTATCTTCGCATTAAACTGTAAAAACAGTATAAAACAGTGAAAATCACACGCGCTGAAGCTCAGTAAATCTCTCCTAGCTTTTTGCTGGTGCATTACAGAATCACTATCATGCCGCAGTTTTCATTTACCTGGTTTAGTTTTTATCGCGATCCACGCCCGGACTAGGGAAGCGGCCATTATGGCATGTCTTTAAACCCTGGTCCTTCGACCAGGGTTTTTTCATTCACATTACTACTCAATAAAACTCAGAAAGTCTAGAAAGTCAGGATGATTGTTATGCGCCGCACCAATGATTTACATGTTATTGCAAATCAGCCGCTGATTGCACCCGCACAATTAACCCAGGAACTCCCCCTACCCGATGTTGCCAGTGATGTGGTAGCGAATACCCGCGATGCTGTACGCGCCATTTTACATAATGAGGATAGCCGCTTATTAGTCGTGGTTGGTCCGTGCTCAATTCATGACGTCAAAGCCGCAGAAGAATATGGCAATAAATTATTAGCATTACGTAACGAGCTTAAAGATAAATTAGAAATTGTTATGCGCGTCTATTTTGAAAAACCGCGTACAACGACTGGCTGGAAAGGGCTCATCAACGATCCGCATTTAAATGGCACCTATGATATGAATGCGGGTCTGCGCATGGCCCGCCAGTTATTAATTACATTAGCCGAAATGGGCATGCCAGCAGCGACCGAATTACTTGATCCGATTACACCGCAATATATCGCCGACACCATAAGTTGGACCGCCATAGGCGCACGCACCACCGAAAGTCAAACGCACCGCGAAATGGCCTCTGGATTAAGTATGCCGGTTGGATTTAAAAACGGCACCGATGGCAGTTTAGGCACTGCCATTAATGCCATGTTGTCAGCGAGTCATGCGCATAATTTTCTCGGCATCGATCGCGATGGTCGCGCCAGCATTGTTTCCACCAGCGGAAATCCGGATGGACATATTGTGCTGCGCGGCGGTAAGCATGGACCCAATTATTCAGCCACGCATGTTGCTGAAGCCACAGCGGCGTGCCGCAAAGCAAATTTATGCGACCGGGTCATGATTGATTGCAGCCATGACAACGCGGAAAAAAATCATGAACGTCAAAAGGTCGTCGTTGCCGACATTGCAGAACAAATTGCTGTAAACACTCAGCCAATCGCGGGTGTGATGATCGAAAGTCACCTCGTTGCTGGCAAACAATCGTTTCCATTTGACAGCAAAAAGCTGGTTTATGGCCAAAGTATCACCGATGCCTGCGTTGACTTCCCCACAACCGAGCTAATGCTTCGCCAGCTGGCGTTGGCGGTAGACAAGGGTCACCTGCAACCTCAATGACTTTTTAACAAAAACGTGCGCAGGTCAGCGACCTGCGTACGTTTTTGTTGTCAACAAGCACCGAGCATTATTGATCGTACGACTATTTAAACATTCACAGGACCAACGTATTATAAAGGAGTTCACATATGAGCAGCATACCAGTCACTGCCGAAGGTAAGAAAAAAATCCAAGCGGAATTAGAAGAATTAAATTCCCGCGTTCCGATCATTGCCAAAGCAATTGAAGAAGCGCGCGAAAAAGGTGACTTGCGTGAAAATGCCGAGTACCATGCCGCACGTGAAGAGATGGGCATGATCAACGCACGCATTAGTGATTTAAAATCTAAATTATCACGCGCTGTCGTGGTCGATTCATCACAAATTGATACTTCGCAAGTGTCATTTGGTGCCAAAGTCCAATTACAAGATCTTTCCGACAAGAGTGTCGAAGAATGGGAATTAGTGGGCGAAGGCGAAGACGATCCCCTCGAAAACAAAATATTAACTTCCAGTCCTATGGGCAGTGCCTTAGTCGGCAAAACCGTGGGCGATACCATTGTCGTCCACGCACCTGCTGGTGATTTAAAATTTATGGTTAAGGAAATTAGCTACTAAACCGTTCTTGAGCCACCTACTCAAGCACCATCACCTCAAACCTAATTCCTTAATTTATTGGGCACACCTATGTCAGATAACGATGCTGCCCAAAATCAGGAAACCACAGAGCAACCTGCTCACGCTGCGACCAAGGTCGCCCCTATGACCGATCCAACCGATGACCTCAATAAACAGCGTACCCGCATCGATGAAATCGATTCCGAAATGGTACGATTATTATCAGAGCGAGCACGTTGTGCACAGCGTATTGGACAGGCAAAGGCAACCAGCGGCAGTGCGGTATTTGTACCGCATCGCGAAACGGAAGTATTTAATAAAGTTGCCGCATTAAATCCGGGACCAATGCCCGATTTAGCGCTACGCTCAATTTGGCGTGAAATTATGTCCGCCAGTTTTGCGCTGGAACGTCCCATGACCATTTGTCACTTCGGACAACCGGGCGCCTTCACGCATTTAGCCGCAAAATTAAAATTTGGCGAAAGTGTTCAATACACCGCGGTCGAATCCATTACCACGGTATTCAATGAAGTCGAACGCGGCCACGCCGATTACGGCGTCGTCCCGATTGAAAATTCTACCGACGGTTCAATTACCGACACCATCGATGCATTTTTGGCAACGCATTTGCGCATTATTAATGAATTACATCTGCGCATCCGTCATCATTTAATGGCTGCTGGACCACGCGATCACATTAAACGCATTTATTCACGCCACACCGTCTTCGGTCAGTGTCGCCAATGGCTCGCCACAAACATGCCCGGCGTTGAATTAGTTGAATTAGTGTCGACCACCAAAGCCGCTGAACGCGCCGTCACCGAACCCGGTGCTGCCGCAATTGGCATGGCCGATGCCGCCAAGCGCTTCGCCTTACCAATTATCGCCTCCGATATTCAAGATAACCCCAACAATCTTACCCGCTTCGTGGTCATCGGCACCCCCGAACGCGCCGCCAAACCAACCGGCAATGATAAAACCTGCTTAATGTTCGGCGTCCAAGATCGCCCAGGCGCCCTCTACGATTGTTTATTACCTTTCCACCGCGACGGCGTTAATTTATGCCGCATCGAAAGCCGCCCCAGCCGCCGCCGCCCCTGGGAATATTTATTCTTCATCGATTTAATCGGCCACCAACAAGACCCCGCCATCGCCGATGCCTTAAAAGAATTAACCAAACATACGTCGATGATCGAAGTACTTGGCAGTTATCCGCGGGTTGAGAAGGCGTTGAACGAGTAAGGGAAAAATAACTACTCTAAAATTGCGCCCATTTCTATGATGCGATTATTACAGTAGAAAAATTCTTGGGTTGAAAATGTGAATTTGGTGTCAATTAACTAATAACTGAAATATACAGGTATTGGATGTCTCTCAAATGCCTGTCCCATGGATTTCACTTCCGCCTATTTAAGTGCTTCTCCTGTCGCTTAATTAGACTCATTGATGTTATTCTACTCATACTAATTCCGCCTCAAATCATCCGTAATGGCAACAGATTAACAGAGGGAACCAGAGAACCGAAGAGGAAAGCGGTGCTTTTTTTCAATAACCACAAGATTTCCACCTTAGTAATTCTCCGTTTCTCCGGTCCTCCATGTAAGTGCCTTATTATTTAGGATATATCGAGCCGGAATTGGTATCACTAATAGTTAGCGTCATAAAACTAGAACTATGCTTATGTAAGGTTTAAACGGCAGGTTCGTCTTGGGCTTTTACATACCTTTCCCGAATGTCGCTGTCTATTCAGTTTACTTGAGATAAGATCTAAGCAGAAGCCCCAAGGAAACCCAAGATAATATCGGAACATATGCCGAACAAACGACCTCTGCTATAATTAACAATGGAGATTTCGATGTTGATCGCTCGTTTATCAATCGCTACACGATTTTATTCTCTCTTGTTATTTGGTGCTCTTATTATTGGCACCTGTTCGTTTGCTAACGCTGAGGAAAAAGCTGAGCATGTCGAAATACACTTGCGTAATGGTGTAATTATTACAGGTGAATTAATCAGCAGTGATGACAATAATCTGACGGTTAAATCGTCTTCCGTAAGCAAAAGTGGTAAGGTCATTACAGCAACTATGCCTTATAAGCGCAGTGAAATTGCTGAGGTATTTAAATTGGCAAACCCTGATGAACAATATCGTGAAAAAGAAGCCGCCGCTCACAGTGCAAAAGATCATCTGGCACTCGCATTGTGGTGTCGTGAAAAGGCTTTAACGGATTATGCAATAAAACACGCCAAACGAACCGTTGAGTTAGATGCATCTCAAGAAGTCGCGGTCAACATGTTAAGTGACGTCGATCTGGCGTTCGTTGATGGAAAGT
>JAHEDF010000313.1 GCA_024641365.1 Planctomycetota bacterium
CTTCCACTTTATCTTCTTTTTCTTTGGCCAGTGCAAAATTCTTAGCGCCATCCAACCAAATATCAGCGAGACGCTCATTGTCTTTGCGACGCTTTTCCATCCCAGGAACTGCCATTAAATATTGCGCGTACAGTAAACGCGTTTCATCATCAGTAATGCCCGGTAATTCTTGAATTTGCTTAGCAATTACCTCCAAATTATCTGAGCGTTCGCGTGAGCTAAATTCTTTATTCGTCACGCGTGCTAAATTAAACAAATAATCGGTACAGCGACGAACAACGCCCCACCCAATACCTTTTTCAGCGCCTTCTACGCTCACTCGTCGTACCATTTTACCGGCCTTCATTACTTTATCTTCATCCGGATTATACGGTAGATCAGCATTAACAATACACACGATTGGATGATCAGGCCGCATGCGCTCATAATTATTTTGCGCAACATCGCCAATAACTAATTGGCCGGAAAATTTTTCTTTGGCGCGCGCATCCAAATAATTTCCATACTGCGATTGATCGTTGGTAAGGACAATAAAGCGCATGAATTCATGGACGGGGACGACTGCCGATAATGACTCAAATAATTTGGTATAGGATTTTTCAATTTCCAAATCACTGGTGCTTTCAAAAATACCTTTCCACGTCACCACGATAGCACCTCGCGTATCGGCCCATTCTTGCCAATTTTTTGGATTCGCGTCTTTCTCATTTAAACTGACCACCAATACCGGTAACGGTTTACCTTCACTTACCGCAGGCGGAACAATTACAGCCGCCTCCTTACCACTCTCCCCCATTTTGAGTGGATGTATGCCAGGCGGTAACCAATCAGCTGCGCTTATTGCTAAACAAAGGCAACTTACGGCAAATGTGGCAATATAACGGTAACATACTTGCTGAAACATGAGCGCTAACTCCTGGGCGGGACCATAGAAACCAAGACATGTTAGCCAAGGGGAATATCTCTCAATCGTAGAGCAGTTGCCCCAGGAAATTTTAGCCTGCTAGTCAATTGATCGATGTAGATCTTTGTTATGCGGGGCCCAGTGAGCGCCGCTTATACCTTACCTCTAAATAGCCTGTTTTATATACATCTAATTATACTATAATGACTTACACTTATTCTGTATATCGTTACCTGCCTGCCATTTAATGACTCTGTAAACGTGCGCTCGACATTATCGTATAATTGGATATGTTTGTCCTATTATTACATAATTAAACACGATTAGCGCGAAGGGACACAGCATGCCCGAGCAGCCGCCCAGCACACGAATTATAAAGGCCTCTATGCTTGCGTTGCATTCGCCAATTCCTGATCGATTGACGACATTTACAGCTCGCAACGTGGAGCGAAAGCGTATTGGATTTACATTTTCTGCTAAAGATAAACGCGCTGATTTTGTGGCTGCCTATCCCGAATTGGATGACGTGTGTGAACGCATTGGATTTGGCTGGGATTTAACCCTCGGTTCATGGTGCACCAATTCGTCTTGGGCATTGGAAGAATTAGCTCGATCCTGCAAACCGCGCCCCTTAGTGCCTGAAGAAGATTGGACTTCATCAGCGCTCGATGAATTAACTGAACATATTATCACTCACTATCATCAACCATTACGCTGGGAATTAACCCGACTTGGCTGTTTAATCAAACACGTTGCACATGCGCATCAACAAGCAGAGCTCAATGATTTGGCTACCGGCTTTAATTTACTCAGAGATTCTTTGCTGGTTCATCTCATGCAGGAAGAACTCGATGCATTTCCACTTTGTATAAAATTAGAACAATTATCACATGATAAGTCGGCACATATTGAAGACGGGGTACGAGAAACCTTACATTTTATGGCAGCGGGTCATTTAGAAACCGTCGATGATGTCGACCGCTTACATCTTCTCGCCGAACGGGCAAAATCGGCGCACGATCCTGATCTTCCAGTAATTAAGCAGGGATTATCAGCAATGCGTGAAGAATTAATTCAACATACCAAGATTGAAAATGATGTCTTATTACCAGCCGCCATGTTTATGGCCGATGTGTTATTAACACGAAAGAAATCCTTATCCTAGTGGCTATGACTGATCAGAAACAATTATATAGTCGCAACTATCACATTCATTGTTCATAAGGATTAGGCATGTTTTCTGTTGATTCTCCTTTGCCTCCTGATGATGGCAGCGATCGTATTGATTTTTCTGCGCCCCCTACTAATCACGCAGGCGTTTTACACTTTGTATCAGAAACGGTGCGGCATTGCCAACCTCAACAAGTAGTGTGGTGTAATGGCAGCGAAGAAGAACGTACCACTTTAACTGAGCAAGCAATTGCTGCTGGTATTTTAATTGCTCTCAATCAACAACGCTTTCCCGGGTGCTATTATCACCGCTCTCACCCAAGTGATGTCGCGCGTGTAGAAAATCGCACCTATATTTGCACTGACACAAAAGAAGAAGCCGGTCCGACCAATAATTGGATGGAACCGCACGTCATGTATAAACGATTACGAACATTAACTGCTGGCGCGATGCGCGGACGCACGCTGTATGTTATTCCCTACATGATGGGTCCACCCGGATCACCATTAACCAAAATTGGTGTCGAAATTACGGACAGTGTTTATGTCGTTTTAAGCATGCGTACTATGACACGTATGGGTGACATCGCCTGGAAAGAATTAGGTGATTCCGGACCATTTAGTCGCGGTCTGCATTGCATGCTGACGATCAATCCGGAACAGCGAT
This sequence comes from Planctomycetota bacterium, assembly GCA_024641365.1. The sequence goes on from JAHEDF010000313.1 coordinate 2,742, forward strand.
GGATTGCTCATTTTCCGCAAGACAACACCGTCATTTCTACTAATTCAAATTATGGCGGTAATGTCTTACTCGGGAAAAAATGTTTGGCCTTACGATTAGGATCCTGGTTAGGAAATCGTGAAGGGTGGTTAGCTGAGCATATGTTAATTATGGGCGTTGAAGCACCAAACGGCGAAAAAACGTATGTGGCCGCCGCCTTTCCCAGCGCCTGTGGTAAAACAAATTTCGCCATGCTCATTCCACCGAAGCGATTTAATGGGTGGAAAATATGGACTGTTGGCGATGACATTGCCTGGATGCGTCCAGGGGCAGATGGTCGCCTCTATGCAATAAATCCAGAAAATGGTTATTTTGGTGTCGCTCCCGGAACCAATAGTCACACCAACCCTATGGCGATGGAGACCATTTCAAAAAATACTATTTTTACCAATGTCGCATTAACAAATAGCGGTGGTGTGTGGTGGGAAGGCAAAGACGGAACAGCGCCGTTATCATGTCTTGATTGGAAAGGCATGACCTGGAATACGAAATCGGAAACCAAAGCCGCGCACCCGAATAGTCGTTTTTGTGCGCCCATGATAAATAACCCAAGTCTGGCCCCGGAGGTTAATGATCCCAATGGCGTGCCAATCAGTGCGATAATTTTCGGTGGTCGACGCGCAACTACGTACCCTGTGGTTATGCAAGCATTTAATTGGGCACATGGTGTTTATTTAGGGGCGACCATGGGCAGCGAAATGACAGCCGCTGCCGCTGGGACAATTGGACAAGTGCGCCGCGACCCAATGGCGATGTTACCATTTTGCGGCTATAACATGGGAGATTATTTTTCCCATTGGCTCAATATCGGGAAAAAATTATCACATCCACCACGTATATTTCATGTGAATTGGTTTAGAAAAGATCACGATGGCCGTTTCTTATGGCCCGGATTTTGTGATAATATGCGAATTTTAAAATGGATTATTGATCGCTGTCACGGTCGGTCCGTTGGGGAAGAAACACCAATTGGATGGATGCCGGAATCCGGGGGCATTGATCTGACTGATCTCACTGACGACAATGGCGAGCCATATAGCGAGTCGACTTTCAACAATGCACAACGCATTGATAAAGATGAATGGCAACATGAAATCGAATTACAAAGTTCATTATTCGAAATGCTATCAAACCGCATGCCGAAAGAATTGGTTTACGAACGAGAGTTATTGCGGTCGCGATTAGGCTGTCAGTAATCGTGTAGGCTTAGTCGACTATTTTTGTGCCACACCATTAAATCAGTGTGGTCGCATGACCATATTGGACATTTATATGAACCATTTAAGCATAATATGGTGAATTATTACATTGAACAACATACACTGAATAGTTTTATGTCAGAGTTGCTATAACTGTCTACCGCAGCAAATAACAACGCAGAGACCTAAATTTGGTAGCATGTAAACCGTTTCAGCCTAAGGACGATTATGACCATTCGCACGTTCATGACAAAAACACTGACCATGTTACTGGTTTGCACTGTCAGCCATTCCATCGCTGCGGAAGAAAAGAAACCAAAACCGAAGCAGCCTAAAATTCAATTTTTTGATAAAATGGATTTTGGGTCTTTTTTAGCCGATACAATTACGGCACAAAAGGATAACATTGCCATTAAGGGCGTGGCTATTTCCTTAGGCGCAGAAGGCAAAGGTGGTGGCCAGTGTTTTGATATGGATTTGTTGCGCATGAGTGCTGGGTGGACTGGTGGATATCTTAAATTAACCGGCGATGCGTATGATCGGCAACACAATCAAGGGCCAATGGTTGTCCATAATATTTTATACAGCACAAATCCAATTCCCGGATGGTCGCGAAATGGCACTTTTGAAGATCCACGCAGTGAACCATTCGGTCCCCTCCCACATGATTGGGCACGCTTTAAAGGTATTTATCGACATGGTGCTCACGTTGTTTTGCACTATGCCGTTGGAAATGGTGATGTCTTAGAATTACCCGGAATGAGCGATGATTCGACAACACTCACCCGCACATTGAGTGTCACTAATTTACCATCGTCACAGATGATTATTGCAGAATTGGAAAATAGCACCGGCAGTACGAATAACGATATTACGTCACTTACAGCAGGCGATAAATCTGTCAGTGCTCGAATAATAGATGCGCCACCAGGTGTGTCCATAAAATCAGATGGTGCGCGCTTAGTCCTGCATACCCCCTCTCTAGAAAAGGCGACTTTCACCCTCGCCATTGCGGCTGGTTCATCTGCTGCAACACAATTACAAACTAGTAAGCCTGGACTTAATCCGACCACCTTAATCAAGGGCGGTCCAGCCCGTTGGAATTCTCCGCTCACCACCACCGGGGAACTTGGTAAAGATGACAGTGCCTACGCTGTCGATACCATCACCACACCTGATGATAACCCATGGTTTTCAAATTTACGTTTTGCTGGCTTAGATTTTTTCGACGATGGACGCGCTGCATTAAGCACATGGAATGGTGATGTATGGGTTGTTAGTGGTCTCGATGATAAATTA
>JAHEDF010000314.1 GCA_024641365.1 Planctomycetota bacterium
CCTGTCATTAACGGTAATACTTTACGATATGATATAAACGCAGGAGATGTTTTAGCCAACGATGTCGCTGGCCCACGTAGTAGTGGAGGTGACCAAGCATGGCCAATGGCGGATGGGTGGACCGTACAATCCCTGGGCGTAGCTCCCTATTCGCCGTATTCGTTGACCGGTGTTTTCAAAGGTGAACCACGTTGGTCGTATCCCAACATGTGGCCCGGATTGCATGCGTCGCACGAAGCGCCGGTACCAACATTTCCTGGGGAATTAATTGGTATCACGCGCCTACTTGGTAATCCCATCACTCCGCCAGGTTCGTCCGATGTGGGTCCGATTTTGACCTTCAACGGCAATATGGGCCCGCTGTTTATGATCACGGCGGATGGCTTATTTGTGCAAACATTATTCCAAGATGTGCGCACCGGCAAACCATGGAAAATGCCAAGCGCCGAACGTGGCATGCTGCTCAACGATGTTGCGCCACATGATGAAAATTTCTGGCCGTCGATAACGCAGACGACAGATGGATTGGTTTATATTCAAGATGGAGCACGCAGTAGTTTGGTGCGCGTTGATCATATCGAAACGCTGCGCCGTTTGCCCACGCAACCATTAAAAATTACCGAAGCCGATTTACGCAATGCTCGTGAGGTCGAAACGCGCAATGAAATTGCTCGGCAGCAGGCCATGGGCAACGGCACGCTGAAAATTATCATGGGGGGCAAAGCGCCAACTATTGATGGTAAACTGGATGATTGGACAGGCAGTCAATGGGCCACGGTCGATTTGCGCGGGACCAAGGCGAATTTTAATAGCGACAGCAAACCGTACAGTGTCGAGGCAACGGCGAGTATTTCAGGAGATCGCCTCAATCTAGCGTGGCGCACCACCGAGAAAGAATTGTTGCGTAATACGGGTGAAAATACCATCGCCTTATTTAAATTTGGCGGCTGTCTCGATGTCATGCTCGGCACTGATGCCAATGCCAATCCTAAGCGCATCGATCCCGTTGCTGGCGATATACGTTTATTAATCACGCAGGTGAAAAATAAAACCGTCGCCATGCTCTATCACGCCGTGGTTCCCGGCACGACAAAACCAGTGCCGTTCTCGTCACCGTCGCGCACCATTACCTTAGATCGCGTCGACGATGTCAGTAACCACATTGAATTCGCCACCAATAACGAGGGATTATTTGAAGTAAGCGTGCCGTTATCGACATTAGGCTGGCAACCCAAACCCGGCACCACCGTAAAAGCCGACCTCGGTATTTTACGCGGTGATGGTGAAGCGACTCTGCAGCGCGTTTATTGGAGCAATAAAGGCACGGCCATTGTTAGCGATGTGCCATCTGAAGCACAATTAACGCCCGCATTGTGGGGGCGTTGGGAAATTATTGCGCGGTGATATTTTTGGCTGTTGTTTTGCTGGTATGATTCTAAGTGCTTTGGCTTCGGTAATCAGATTAATCGCTTAAGGACGGGCATCAGGTTGATAGTCAATAGCTGTTACTTTAAGCGCGTAATCTTCCAGTGTTAATTTTAGATCAATTTTACCGCCGGTTGGGCAACAGTTTCCATCGTGTGGTCGCCAGATGTAGTGAGAATAACGCAGACCGTTAAAATCTAGACCACCGCCTTTCCATACGCCCCAATCTTTGGGAACTGTTTTGGTAATGGCTTTTTCAATGGCGCTGATATCGACTGCGCGTGGGCATTTTTTATCTGAATCGTACATAAAATAATAGGCAACATCTGCATATCCTGTACCTGGATAGGTGGCTTTATATGCCAATACCGAATGATTATTAACGGTTGTAATTGTGGGTACAATAGTTCCGCCATCGACCGTTTTTATGAAGTGGATATATAATAGATAATTATTATTTTCTTCGTCAGTTAATACGATGCCTTTATGTTGAGGTTCTTGATTAGTTAAGTCGGTAACTTGGTAAGGTCCCCATTTGCCAATTTTTGTGATCTTTAAATTTTCTGGTCGATAGGGGGATTTTTCTGCTTCAGTTCCTGGGCTATCTTTTTTTAATACAACATTCCAATACGTTACATTTTTTAAGGCGTTAAAATAGCCATCGTTTTCAAAACTGAACGGGGTTTTGGTTATGGTGATGGGATGATCAGTTTTCCCATCGTCGACCCAGACTTTCCACGTATTTTCTGTTGTTTCGGCGTTTAGGGAATTAATACCAATGAGAATTGTTAGGGTAAGTAATTGGAGGGTTTGGAGGTGCGGCAGCGTATTATTCATTTATGTATGTCTTTATTAATCTATTGTGCATCATGCCGTCATACTCGAAATAATCATCCACCCGAGAGCGCCTGCAGGATCAAAACTTTGTCGTCGGCCCGCAGCGAGTCGGAAAGTTTTTCGCGGTCGCGGATTGGCTCTTCACCGACAAAAATATTGACGTGTCGGCGCAGTTTACCGGTGTCATCAACAATATACGAGGCGAGTCCTGGGTGACGGCGCTCAAGTTCGTCGATTATTTCACGCACGCTCGTTGCTGGAATTTCGCCATCCGCGAGATTCGGAAAGAAAACCTGCAGATGTTGTGTGAACGAGACGTGGGGCATGCTTTTTCAGGAGCTTAGGTTTTGCAATAAATTTACGAGCAGCGTTTAAGAAAAACGTACGGAGTGCACCGGTGGTAGGTTGTTGCCAACACAACTCCAGGAATCACCACGATCATCTGAAACATACACGTTGCCAGTTGTGCTACCAAAGCAGACGGAATCGCCACGAACATCGAGGCTGTGTCGGTAAACAACGTCGTATGAATTTTCTTGTGGGAGTCCTTTGCGCAGCTCCTCCCACGTGGCACCGCCGTCGTGTGTGCGCGCAACAAATAGTCCGCCACCGACCGCCATGCGCTGAGCGTCGCTGTGCGCTGGCACGACCCACGCCGTACGACCATCACGGTCGTCGACGGCAATTGGAAATCCGAAGTGGGCAGCTTGGTCTTTGTTGCTAACGCGTTTCCACGATTGCGCACCGTCTTCGCTAAAAAATATGCCGCAATGATTTTGCTGCCAAATGCGATCGGGATCTTGTGGGCATTGCGTAATAAAATGTGGATCGTGTCCCCACTCGGCTTCTTTATTAGGCAAATAATCGTTGAGCACGCCTTTGTTCATTGCTTTCCACGTTTTGCCGCCGTCCATTGTTCCGACAACGCCAGCGCACGAAACGCCGATGAGGATGTGCGCCGGGTCACGTGGGTCGACGGAAATAGAATGAATGCCTGGCACAAATTCTCCATAGGCCATGGCTGCTGGCGTACCGCCCCAGTCATTTCGCGACGTGGCATTGCCAGCAAAAAGATCTCCACCGCGACTTTTGTGATTCCAGAGCGGAAGATTTAATTCCCAGGTGTCACCACCATCGTGGCTGGTAAATAATCCACCAGGCAAGGTTCCAGCATGAATTGTTTTGGGCTCTTCTTTTCCACCGAAAGCAAGCACCCATACTTTTAGTAACGACGCATCTTTATAGGCCGTCGGTTGTTCGGCAGTCGGATCCTGATCCGGCGTCGGCAGATGTTGTTCAATAAAGCGTGCGCCTTTGGGATAGGCTAATTGAGAAAGATTTTCCCAGGTCGCACCATCATCTTTTGTGCGCGATAATTTCGGTCCCCAATGCGCGTGATCCATGGCCGCCCAGATCGTTCCGTCGCGCGGATCGCGCGCGGCGTAACTGATCGACATGCCAGGGTGCGCTATTGGGCGTGGTTTCCACGCGCCGTTTTTGCGGTCAAGGATGAGCGTACCTTTACGCGTTCCGAGAATTAGTTGGTTGGACATGGAGCCTAAGCTAATTGGGAGGGATGCAGGCTCAACTGGTGGTTGCCTACGCAGTGGTAGGGTGTTGGTGATGGTGATTGGGGGGAGGTTTTTTACTTGGTGGGGGAGGGGAATTGTTTGTTAGGTGCTGAGAGCTGGGATTCGCTTTTAGCATGATAAGATTAATAATTTATTAACGGTTTGTGTATGGAGATTTGTGTGTGTAAGTGGTAAAATGCTAGTTGGATTGTTTATTAGGTAGTTTGGTTTATTTGGATTATATGTTGCGAGATATTTGACTTATCAGAGAAAGTGAATTTAACGCTTAAATGATTAACGGTAATTGCTTTTTATTTGGTAAATTATTCAATTTTGCGGCGTAATATTTTAGGTATTGGGATTCTTGTCCCGATAATAATAACCGTCGATCAATCGAAATATATTACCCATCACTTTTTGGTTCTTTTCATAAGACGCAAAGTGTAATGTCTCATGTCGGGGTTATTTCACCCGACGAACTTGCTGTGCGTTTAGGCGGGATTACTTGCGAGCATTTTCTCCCTCGGTGTTCTCTTTTGACTTAAATACTCCAGCTATGTTCCGCACATACGTTCCTTCTGGTAAATTTAACCCATCTACTTTTTCCCAACGGTTTCCCTTTTTGACTTCGAATCGATAGCGACCCATGACGGAATACATGCTGTCCAGTAATGTAAAATGCAGATGTGGGCTACCGGACGCGCCGGAATTTCCCACCAAGCCAACAACTTGCCCTGCCTTTACCCGATCTCCGACTGTGACTTTCGCACTGCCTTTTTTTAGGTGGCCGAAAAGGACGGAAATTCCGCCGCCATAGTCGATTTGTATTATATTCGCGGCACGAAAGCCTCCTACCTGTCCTACCGCCATGTCTGGGAAATCATTCTGCACCGCAGTGACAATCCCATCTGCCTGTGCAAGCACCGGCTGTTCCCACGCGTAATAATTTTCAAGCGTTTCGAGGCTCTTGTTGTAATGATTATTAAGCAGAGATGGCTTTTTCTTATACGGAACACCATTCTTTTGGATAATCATGTCAAAGGCATAGGCCGCCGATGCTTTCATCCGATGATGACCGGTTTTGTCAGGGACTACGTACCACTCGCCTTCCAATGGCAGCGGCAAGCACAGTGAACTCTGATTCTTGTCCGCGTATGCCAGCCATTTCTTATTAAGAGGTTGATAACCGTCTTGTTGGAAATTCTCCCTAAAAGCGAGCAGCAAGCGACGGTATTCCAATTCGGCGCATTCGGGGAGTCCATGCTTTTCGCACCAATTAATCAGCTCTCGGTCTTTGTTTTCATCAATCATTTTTTGTCGAATAGCGATATACTCTCGATGCGCCTCTTTTACCGGCGTCACTCTCCAAATAATCTTCGAACGATCTATGTCCGAAGAGATCGTCAACGGCATCGATCCCTTTTCTTGG
>JAHEDF010000315.1 GCA_024641365.1 Planctomycetota bacterium
CTCATTAATTAATGTGGCAATTTTCCTAGGGCGTTGCCCTAGGCTATTTATATATCGCACCTTTGGTGCTCGGGAGATATAATGGCAGATGGCAGATGGCAGATTTTCCGGCTTCCGGCATTCGTCCGCCGAATTAATTAAAATTACTTCCTCAATTCCCTTATAATAATCCCAGCCTGCTCCGTCCGCTCATCCGGCAACATCAAGCATACTCCGGTTAATCTATCCCGCCAATGCGACAAAAACCGAATAACCCCTTTTGCATCCTCATTCGGATCGGCAGCCAATCGCTCTTTCAATTTCGTCGGTACGGATAATCCCGGTAATTCATTATCAATTTCATCCGCGGTGGCGGCATCTGGCAATACCAATATCTCCGCAAATAACGGTAACGACTTCGGCATGTTTTGCATTAATGCGCGGAATTCTTTGGGCTGATAAATTGGTTGTAGTGATAAGAAATCAGCGGCGGCGTAGGTTTCAGCAATGCCCTCTTCGCCTAATTGTTGCGCACGCGCTGCGGATAATCTGATGCCGACTGTAAATGCCGTTGGTTCTTCTAAACGAGTGCCTGCTAAATCGCGTCCGTTATTTAATGCTTTGACTAAGCGTAACACGGCGGCGGCTTCACAGCCGACATTGGATGCGATCAGGCGCGTTTCTCCGCTAAACACGCCGTCATCTATAATGACCAAGCGAATACCAACTAAATGAGCGCTTAATAAAATATCTTGGGCGGCGGGTAAGTTGGTGTCGGCAGCAATTAAATCTAAGATCGCTGGTTTCGATGTGGCGTCTTGAACGTGGCGTAAACGTGCGGGTAAACGTGCGCCGCGATGCGCACCGGGCCAACCATTTAATAAACCAACGACATTTGCTCCGGCTTCACCTAATTGTGATAAGGCGGCGGCGCTGCGTGTTGGGGTTAATCGGCCAGGGACTAACACAATTATTGGGAACTTAACTGATAATAATGGTGACGGCGTTGCTGCTGGTGTTGGCTCTGAGAGTGCTGATATTTCTTCATCCGGATCACGAACAGAAACCAGCGGCGCACCACTGAGTTGTTTTGCTAATTCGGCAATATGCTGCGGACCGACGCCACAACAGCCGCCCACAATAGAAACGCCGGCGGCGACATAATCTTTACATTGTTGGACTAAATAATCTGGACGTAAATGATATTGGATGTGTCCATCTTTTCTAACCGGGAATCCCGCATTAGGACGGGCAATAACAGGAATAGATGATACCTGCGCTAAACGCGCAACGACTGGCAGTAGCGCGCGTGGGCCAGAGGCGCAATTAATACCGACGGCAGTTGCTCCAGCAGCAGCGGCGGCACGTGCGAATTCTGCTAATTCGGCGGGATCATCGCGATCTAAATTACGACTGACTAACGTCGGTAAACGCGAAACGCGTTGCACGCCTGCTAATGCGGCAAGTGCTTCGGTGGTTGATGGCATAGTCTCAATATAAAATCCATCGACACCCGCATCGGCCATAGCCATCGCGACTTCGGCAAATGCTTCTTCTGCTTCTGAACTAGTAATATCCGCGCCAACGACTGGACCTAATGGACCAATACTACCCAGCACAAATACGCGACGTCCATTGCGTTGCTGCGCAGATAATCGTGCCAGTCGCACACCAGCACTTGCTAATTTCGTTACTAATTCGCGGTCCCCCTGCAAACGGTAGCGATTAATACTAAAGGTGTTGGTGGTTAACGCTTCGGCACCGGCAGCAACATAGGCGGCGTGCACATCTTGGACTAAATCTGGATGTTCACTATTCGCGCGGGGAATGGCGGCGGGAGAAACACCACGAGCAATTAATTCGCTGCCTAAGCCGCCATCTAAAACTAACACGCCTTTTGCAATGCGGCGTTCTAGGGCACTGCGCAATGGTCGACCGCCTGGTGCACCGACTAAATGCCTGGCCAATAATGTTGCTAAGCGATCAGCGACATCGGGACTTAATTCTAATTTTGGACCACCTAAGACGCGAGCAATAACGCTGCCATCAATGGCAGGGCGTGTTTCTGCTAAGCGTTCGGCCGCTGCAGCGGTGGCTTCTAATAAAATAGTGGTGGTGAGTGCACCAACGCCGCCAGGCACTGGCGTTAATGCAGATGCGACATTGACTACGGCGGGATCGACATCACCAATGATGGTGCTTTTACCGTCAGAGCCGGTGACGCGATTAATACCAACATCAATTACTATAGCGCCGGGTTTAATATGTTCTGGTTGAATTAATCCTGGACGCCCAACTGCAACGACGACTAAATCAGCTTTAGTGGTATGCGCTAATAAATCTTTGGTATCAATATGGCAAATAGTGACCGTTGCTCCGGCTGCTAATAATAATTGGGCCACTGGTTTGCCAACAATGGTGGATGCGCCAACGACAACCGTATCGATACCGCGTAATTCTTTGCCTTGTAATTGACAGGCATGTTTTGCTAATTCGACGGCAGCTACGGCTGTGCATGGTGCTGCGGCTGGTTTTCCTGCGAGCACTAATCCTAAATTTGCTGGCGACACGCCTTCGACATCTTTATCGGGCGATAATAACGCTTGTGCTTGGAAATCACTGAGACCATCTCCAACACGTTCGGTGGTATTGGCAACAAAGCGACGCAGTGGACTTTGTAAAATAACGCCGTGCACCATGTCATCGACATTTAATTCTTCGATAACTTCATTGAGGTCTTCTTGCGTTGCTTGCGGATCCACTTCCACCACTTGATGACGAATTCCAACACGTGCGCACGCGGCGGCTTGGTTTTTTAAATAAACACTCCAACCCGCATCCTGATGTACCGAAATTGCGGCGAGGCAGGGTTGAATGCCACGCACTTGTAATGCCGCGACCTGATCAGCGAGACGAACTCGACGTGCTTCAGCAATTGCTTTTCCGTCAATAATCGTGGCTGCCATGCAGGCTCCTTTCGGGGCAGCAAAGCCTATGCGCAAAACAGCGCTGAGCAAAGGGGCTGCCTGAGCGGTAAAAGTACCTGAAAAATGGCGTTAAAGCGCGCAATCTCGAATTCAAATCTTGAAGATTCACAAGAGACGCGGAGGCGCGGAGGAAATATGAGGAAAATTGCACAAAATTCCCCTCCTCTCATCTCCGCGTCTCATGCAAACGCCTTCCTAATGCAGCTTATTTAAGCAGAAATTGAATTAAGATTTTACCAGCCAGCTGGCAGCGACACGGTGGTATAAATGCCGCGGTGATCGCTGCCGGGGATGGTGAATGCGGTTAGCGGAGTAAGGCCCACGGCGCGACCTACAATATGATCTATGGAAATTCCTACTGGGCCGAGCGCCGCTGGCCAGGTTGCTGGACGAGCTCCTGGCGCAGAACGCAGTTCGGTGAATTCATTGACCAAATGCCAGACTGATGCGCCTGGGGATAAATTCCAATCGCCAGCAACCACAACTGGTTCGGTGCTATCTTTAACCGCTTGCGCGACAAAGGCTATATATTGATCACGATCATTAGTAAGCGATGGACTAACTGGCGGCGGTGGATGAATTGCAAATAAACGCAGCGGTGCTTCACCACCGTCAATTAAGAGTTCTAACATCGGCACGTTGTTCATGCGATGAATTTTATTCGTGACGATGCGATGACGACTGAGCACCGCCAATGAAAATGGTCCGGCATCAAGAATCCATTCTTGATGAGGAAATTCTTTAGCTGCCAAAAATGCACTGCGATCAGTGACGGTGACTTCTTGGAGAATTAAAACATCGGCGTTCAGCGCTCTGAGCACCGGATACATGGCTGGACGATTATTATTATCCACGCTGAGATTAGCGGTGGCAACTTTTAATTGTCCGACTTCTTTGGTAATCGTTGCCCGTGGCGCAAAAGTAGTACGCAACCACGGATAACAACCAATGATGAGTAAAATAAAAAATAATCGGCCCCACCATGGATCGCGGCGAAAGACAATTATGACTGGCAGCAAGCACATGGTGGCGTGCAAAGTCCAATGACTGGCTAATTCTCCGTACCACGTCCATGCTGCTAATTGCGCAATAATTATTGCGGCAATTGGTCCGAGCGAAGCGCTTAAAATATACCAATGCCACAGCGGTTTTGCTCGCTGTGGCATGGTGGGCGACGTCGCCGCTGACACTTGTTCATTATCCGTTGTCATGAATTAGTGCAAATTACTTAAGCCAGTTTTTGCGCTACACGCGCCAAGGTGCGCGTTGCAACACCCGTCATGCCTTTTGCATAATAACGCCAGCCACCGGTTTGCATGGCTGGGCCAGCAATATCCAAGTGCGCCCATTTCACATCAGCCGGAATAAATTCAGATAAGAAAATAGCCGCCGTAATGGTGCCGCCATTGCGTCCACCAATATTATTTAAATCGGCGTGCGCGTGATCAAGTAAGCCACGGTATTCACCATATAATGGTAATTGCCAATGTTCTTCACCGACATCTTGTCCAGCTGAACGTACTAAATCTAAGAACGGTTGGTTTCGTCCGAGTAAGCCGGTAATTTTATCGCCTAACGCAACCAAGCACGCACCGGTTAAGGTTGCAATGTCAATCACATGCGTTGCGCCTTTTTCGGCGGCATAGGTTAACACGTCTGACAACACTAAACGTCCTTCTGCGTCGGTGTTATCAACATGAATAAATTTACCATTGCGCGCTTTGTAAATATCGCCTGGACGCACCGAGGTTTTGTCCGGCATATTTTCAGCCAGGACTAAGTATCCTGTAACTTTCACATTTGGTTTTTGAGCGGCAATTAATTGCATCGCACCAAATACGGCTGCTGCGCCAGACATATCTGCTTTCATTTCCCACATGCCACTGCCTGGTTTGAGTGAAATACCACCGGAATCAAACGTGATGCCTTTACCGACCAGTGCTAAGTGTTTACCTTTAGCGGCTTTTTTCGGGGTGTAGCTAATTTCTACTAAAACCGGTTCTTCGGAACCGGCTTTGCCAACTTGGACCATTCCTGGAAAACCGGCTTTGGTTAATGCGCGAATGCCACTGATGAGTTTTACTTTGAGGCCATTTTTACTTAATTGCTTGCGTGCGCGCTCAGACATTGTTTTGGGGTTAATAACATTGGCTGGTGAGTCCGCTAATTCACGAGCGGTATTTTGTGCAGCAGCGACTTCGGCTCCGGCTTTAATAGCGGCAGCTTGTTTGGGGATATGGACAGTCATTAGCGAGCGCTTACCGGCTTTGCCTGAGCGCATGGTA
>JAHEDF010000316.1 GCA_024641365.1 Planctomycetota bacterium
GGGCAATATTCGTCTTGTCGCATGTAGCGTTAATGGTTCGGCGACTGCCTACGTAGGCTCACGTAGCAAGCCATCCTTTCCTTTTGCTTTATCAAAAGGCAATGTGGATGTCACTCCGGCACAAATAATGATAGAACTTGAACGTGCATTGACTGACGCAAAAGCAGGCACATTAACAGAAAATGAAAAGAGCAAGTTACATAATAAGTCACAAGAAATAATTCGACGACTTCTGGCTCCAGATGATGCAAAAAATAAACCAGTGCCAGCAGAGGTCCCCAAAAAGACGACTTCAATCCCGCTATCAGATTGCAAGCCAAAATCTGCAAAAACAGGTTGGGGCGGGGTGCATTATGATCGAACCACTTCGCAAAATCCGTTACAAAGCAATGGGCAGCTTTTTACACATGGTTTATATGCGCACGCCGCAGCATCGCACTCCTATTCACTCAATAACTCATGGTCGCGTTTGACAGGATATTGTGGTATTAGCGACAGCGGATTTGGCAAAGTTGAATTTGTTATACTTGGCGATGGTAAAGAGCTTTGGAAATCTGGTGTAGTTAATATTGAAGATGTAAAAAAAATACGAGATCAATGTGAGTGATATAAAAGAATTAACCTTGGAAGCGCGCTTGACCGATAACGGCCCTAATGGTGCCTGGGGCCTGTGGTTAGAACCAGTCTTATTGCGATAAAATTATAGACACGCCAATCAAAATGTCTCAAAAAAATTGGACACAATGACATGTCATAAGAATTGAAAAGTGACATGTTTTACATAAAAGTTCTATTAATGGGTAATGAACTGTGCTAAGGTTGTAGTCCTATTTTATGCATATGTAACCTTCGCGATGAGCATAGTTATTTGTGCTGCATCAGAACAAGTTACTACTACCGACTGTAATAAAATAAGACCAAGTAATCAACAAAATTGCTTTGCAATTTCTGATGCTATAATGGTAGATCGTAATGCACGCACCGTCACAATTGCCGCTTCGGTAAATCAGCTATATGGATTTGTTGAATATATATTGGTTCACCAAACAGGTAAGCGACATGAAGCTATTTTTGTAACACATGCTCAGCCACAAACGATACAGGCTGCATTTTTGTTAATTGGATTAGAAGCAAAACCATCTGCAAATTCTTTGATTGAATCATTCATTAATCAAAACGTTTCGATTAAAGTCACATGGAAAAAGCATGGACCAGATGCTGAGATTTCAGGTGATGATCTTGTGAAAATTACAAATCATGACAAAGAGCCTCTTGTTACTTCGACACCCATACAACAGACTTGGATTTATAGCGGATCTTATTTTCAGGCAGATGGTTTTGCAGCGGAAAAATCAGGTTCATGTATCGCCCTGCAAGGAGATGCCGCAGCACTTATGAATCGCACTCTTGTTTCATCTCAATATTTTATTCCACATGCGGAAAATTTACCTTCACTTGGAACGCCCGTGTCAATAATCATAACGTTATTGCCTTGCAAAACAGCAAGTGAAGAAAAACAACTATATAATAAAAAGAAAGACGTACCATGAAGAACATTTTTGCAGTCATAATGTTCATAATGACAGCGTCGTACATGAGTGGTGTTGAGGCCAATGTCATACCATTAGGTCCACTAGGTGGCTCTGGTGAAATCAGCACTGGAAAATCAGAAGTGCAAATAAAAACATTAACGTCCGATGCGCCAGGAGCAAAAAGTGGTTTACGTGTCAATGATGTAATATTTGCCGCCTTTGGTTTTCCTTTTTCCGAAACACCAAAGGAGGGTTATTTAGGCGCTACACAAGATTTAGCGTTTGCGATTGAACGAGCAGAAGCGGGTGATGGTAAATTACCCCTTACCATTATGCGGCCAGGAAAGGGAGAGCTCACTATAACCATTCGGCTACCTGCTATTGGTGCCTATGGCGCTACATTCCCGGTTGGCAGCAAAAAGTTTATGGTAACGTATGAATATGCCTGTCAAAAAATTGCAGAACGTATTACGCAAAAAGGGGGTGATCATGGATTTAATAGTGGATGGTTTGGGCTTGCATTGCTAGGTCATCCGAAGTGGAACAAGGTTTATGCTAAGCAAATAATCATGTTAAAAGATGAGGCCATAAAAAAGTTTTCAGAAGTGGAGGGAAAAGAAACATTTGCGTATGCGCCTGTCGAGGAAACGCTTTTAGATGGCAAAACGAAAAATCCACATCATGAAAAGAATAGCACCGGACCGGGTAATTGGGAATTAGGTTCTTGGGTGATGTTTTTAGCGGAATATCGCCGGAAAACCAAAGATAAAAGTGTTGATCCAGTATTACAACGTGCGGCAGAAATGTGCGCAAATAGAATACAATGGTGGAAACAACCACCTTTGGCAGAGAATAAATATAGTCCTGAATTTAAAGATATTGCAGGCATTGTTTCGCATGGGGGCGTTGCGGGTGATTATATACATATTGGGTGGGGTGGCGGAATAAATATGACGGGGGTTCATATATTTAGTGCACTCGCATTGGCAAAACAGGCGGGCGTTAATATGAAATCCGCTCCCAAGGATGGACATTATTTTGGTTATCTAGAACCGCCTGCTGGTGCTGTGCCTAAGGGCATGGAAAAAAAAGATTTTACTTTAAGTGAAAAATTTGACATGCAATGGGAGTGGCTTATTCGTTGTAGCGGCAAGGCTGGTTCTGTTGGATATACGACTGGACAAGGTGGGAGTCCAGGTGATGCATCAGGTCGGACATCTGGTGCTTTATTTGGCATTTTATCATCTGGTCAAAAATTGACGCCTGAAGATACTAAACGTGTTGAATTAATGAAAACATATTTAACGACGGAGTATCACCGTTTAATGGAGGCTCATGCCTACACGCATGGAGGTCAGTGTTTTTATCAATTGGCATTGCCTTATTTAGCGGATCGCAATCAACGATATATTCGAGAAAATTGGCGTCTATTTTATATATTATCTCGTCAGCCGAATGGTACGTGTGGATATTTTGGCAGTCGTGGGAATAATGGTGGTGATGGTTATTTGGATTTTGATAAAGTAACCGAAACGATATGGGCATTAACTGGCAGCATAGCTTTTGGTGATTTACCATATATTAAAGAATTGCCTGCGAAACCAAAGAATTATGTTGCCATACAATTTACAGAGCCATACGTGTACTGGCCATCTCTTAAGTCCAAAGCAACTAACGTATCCGGTTTAGTGCATGAATTTCAATTTGAAGCGCGTGATGCCAATGGCGCCTTAATAATGAGTAAATCATTGCAAATAAAGTGGTCAGCTGAAAAATCAGGGGTGTTATTTGAGGCGACCAAAAAAGACAATGGCACACAAATAACATTTCCTGAGCCAGGTGAATATGCATTGCTTTTAAAGGTCACTAATGGCTCTTTTACTGTTGATGAACCACTTGTTGTTCATGTAAAAGCAGCGCCCACAGAGGCGCCTCCGACAATACATAAAACGGAGAGTCCATCAATTAAAAGTCAACCGGTTGGTAAAGTTATGAAATTGGGTGGAGATGCTGAGATATCGATAGCAGCACATGGGCGTGGCCCATTGCAATATACGTGGCGTTTAAATGGAGCTGACATATTTCCGGCCCAAAATGCTGACACATTGCATTTATCTAATATTGGTGGTGGCCAAGCTGGTAATTATGACTGTGTGATAACTGGCGCAGATGGAACGGTGACCAGTAATGTGGCTAAAGTAATTATTGAAGACTGCGGCACTATAGTCAGCGGTGGTTTATGGTGTGAGCAATTTACTGATTTGTCCTTTCAAACATGCAATAAGCTAGATGACTTTATTAATCATGTACGATTTCCGCGCTGGTCAGATGCGAGTTATGTTGTCTCTCAATCAATTGAGACGGAACCATTATATGGCAAACATGGAAGACGCCTGTCCGGATGGATAACGCCACCTGAAAGTGGCGCATTTCAATTTTTTGTAGCAGGCCACGGACATATCCAAGTACAGCTGAGTAGCGATGACTTAGTTCGTAACCGCCAGCCAATTCTAACTTTTTCAGGAACAACAAAACCGCGTGAATGGCAAGCTGGGCAAAAATCTCAACCAATTCACCTCTCTGCAAATAAAAGATATTATATCGAAATGCTTTTGTTTTCTTATGATGGCAAAGCATCAACCTGCGCAATGACGTGGCGGACTGTCACTAACGAAGCGGGACAACGTAAAGATGATCCAGGACCTGAAAATGGTAGTTCAGCGATGCCTG
Source organism: Planctomycetota bacterium (assembly GCA_024641365.1). The sequence continues at coordinate 4,263 of JAHEDF010000316.1, forward strand.
GATCATTATTTGAATATCGTGTAGGGGGCATGTTTGATGACATTAAAGTGTCTTTTCCCACTAAATAAGGATTGATTAAATTGTTGATGAGAAACGCGCTTATTTGACAGGCGCATTTAATGTTGGCTCGCCAGTAAGCCATCCTAGTGAAGCGAGAAATTTATCAGCTTCGATTAAAGTTAAGGTGTAATACGGATCTTTATTAAAAAAACCGTGACCGGCTCCTGGGTAAACATGAGGATCACAGCGAACACCAACCTGTTTCATCTCATTTGCAAAATCGGTTAATACTTGGACTGGGATAAGATTATCTTTATCACCTAAAAACACGATAGCTGGCGGTGTATCTTTGGTAATATTATGAGCAGGTGAAAATTCTTTATAACGATCACCGACGCGTGTATGCCCCCAATTATTAGGACCATTATTAAACACGGGATTAAATAACACCATAGCATTGCCTTTGCAGGAAATGCTTAAGTCATCTTGTGGGTCATCTAAGCCAGGCACCATGGTGGCAAATGAAGCGAGGTGTCCGCCAGCAGAGCCGCCAGATGCGGCAATGCGATCTGGATCAATGCCAAGCTCAGCAGCATGCGAACGGACATAACGCATGGCCGATTTTGCATCCGCACAACACATCAGTGGTAATTTTTCACCTTTAGGAATGGTGCGATATTTGACGCGAATCCCAACCATGCCTCTGGTTGCTAAATATTCGCTTTGTTTTTGAAATTGAGTTGGAGTGCCGCCAACCCAACCGCCGCCAAAGAAAAAGACAATTGCTGGTCGTTTGTCGCTTGCCTTCCAATCGGCGGGTTTCTCAATATCTAAAGTTAAATCAACATCACCAACTTTTTTATAGATAAGCTGCTCGCTGCCCATGGCGGACAATCCATAAAATGCATACAGACAAACGAATAAAAAGAGTTGGTATGATTTCATAATAATTGATCGCTTTCAT
>JAHEDF010000317.1 GCA_024641365.1 Planctomycetota bacterium
CGATGGTTTTAGCTGTCACCAGTGGCATATTAGTAGGCACCGTCACAACCTATGGTGCGCCATGGTTACGCGTACTGTGTCGTGGCTACGTCGATATTATGCGCGGCACCTCCGCATTGGTGCAATTATTTTGGGTGGTATTTGCGCTCCCATTAATTGGCATTCGTTTTGATCCGTTATTGGCAAGCATGGTCGTGCTTGGTTTAAATACTGGTGCTTACGCAAGTGAAGCCGTGCGTGGCGCATTACAATCTGTTGCTCTTGGACAACGTGAAGCCGCTGCGGTTCTTGGTATAAATGCAATGCAATGCTGGTGGCGCATTACCTTGCCTCAAGCAATTCCCATTGTTCTGCCTACAGCAACAAATTTATCTGTCGAGTTATTAAAAAATACTAGTTTGGTCGCTTTGATAGGGCTTGCTGATCTCACCTTCCAAGCCAATTCAATTCGCACTACCACTTTAGCTGATGTCAGCATCCTCAGTACCTTATTAATAATTTATTTGGTATTGGCTTTAGGTGTGGTGCGCATTGGTCGCTGGGCTGAAAGTCGTGCATCACGTTGGCGCCCGCAATTATCCGGAGGTCGCTGATGACCTGGGATTGGGCATATGCCTTAAAATGTCTTCCGCTTCTAGCTGAAGCAGGATTAACTACTTTAATTGCAAGTTTAATTGGTGGATTCGTAGCAGCGAGTTTAGGTTTACCGTGGTCGCTTATGTTACGAAGTAACTATTTGTGGATTCGCTACCCAGCAGATGCCTTTTTACAACTTGTGCGCAATACGCCGCTGCTCGTTCAGCTGTATTTATTATTTTACGGATTACCGCATTTCGGATGGTCACCATCTCCGTTAAGTTTGGGCATAGCAGGTCTCGGTTTACATTACGCTGCCTATGCAGCTGAAGTATATCGTGCTGGTTTTGCTGCTGTGCCCATATCACAAGATGAAGCGGCACGGATGTTAGGTTTAAGTCGTTGGCAACGCTTTTTGCATGTCCATTTACCACAGGCTATTCCACCCGTGTTGCCAGCCTTGGGCAATTTGGTAGTTGCACTATTTAAAGATACCCCGGTGTTATCGGCAATTACAGTCGTGGAATTATTAACCAGGGCAAAATTATTAGGTGCGGAGTCATTCCGCTACTTAGAACCAATGACCTTAGTGGGCATCTTCTTCTTAATTGCATCGCTAATTGCCGCTTTGCCACTTCAAGCCCTTGAACGACGTCTGGCACGGAGGCCAATTTGAGTAATACTCCAGTTTATATTAGTGACCTTAAAAAATCATTTGCCGATCATATGGTTTTAGATGAAATTAATTTGCAAATCGCCAACAATCAACGGCTCGCCATTTTAGGCCCAAGCGGTGGTGGAAAGACAACGTTATTACGCATTATTTGTGCGCTTGAAAAACCTGATGCTGGTGAGGTGCGCATTGGTGACGATCGCCTATGGGGCCAAGGTATTTCTACCATCGAACACGAACGCTCACGATTACACGTTGGCTTAGTTTTCCAGCAATTTAATTTATTTCCACATCTACGCGTCATCGATAATTGTAGTCTAGCACCACGATTAGTTCGTGGATTATCACGTGCAGAAGCAGAAACGGCTGCACTTGATTGGCTTGATCGAGTTGGTCTGAAAGAAAAAGCGTCGGCTTGGCCAGCGACATTATCTGGTGGTCAACGTCAACGTGTCGCGATTGCTCGCGCACTATGCATGCGACCAAACGTTTTATGTTTTGATGAACCAACTTCTGCTTTAGATCCTGAATTAGTGGGTGAAGTGGTCGGCGTCATTCAAGATTTGGCCACGACATTAGATACCACCATGGTTCTGGTCACACATCAAATTGGTTTTGCCCGCGCCGTCGCTGATCGCGTCGTCGTTTTAGCTGATGGGCAGCTCGTTGAAGATGGTCCACCTGAGCAAGTCTTTGATGCGCCCACCCACGAACGCACCAAGCGTTTTCTTGGCGCTATTGCGAGTTAAATTATGAACGAAGCGCTCCAAGCATTTTCTCTATTCTTTGCGCTGATGAATCCTTTTTTAGTTGGGGTTTATATAATTGATTTTATACGCACTTTAGAATTTAAACAATTTTCATCCGTGTTAATGCGTGGTGGAACCATTGCCTGTTTCGTTTTCATTATTTTTGCATTAGCTGGTGATCGCGTATTTAATGTCATTGGTATTCGTTTCGGTGCCTTTCAGGTTTTTGGTGGCATTGTATTTATTTTAATTGCCATTCGTGCCGTTTTTCAAGGCGCTGAAAGTCAGGTGGCTATTCGTGGTCCAGTTGAACATTTGGCAGGAGCGATTGCCATGCCCTTTCTGATTGGCCCCGCCACCATCAGTGCGAGCGTATTAATTGGCGTCCAAGTAGGCCCTTTTATCAGTAGTGCCGTGATTACCACTGCTATGGTTTTGACCATCGCTATGGTGATTGTCGGGAAATATATGTATGATAAATTACAACGTACGAATGCGCGGCTCGCTGAACGATACATTGAAATTGCCGGTCGCGTAGCGGCCATGATTATGGGCTCAATCGCCGTCGACATGGTATGGTCCGGACTCGCTCGTCTTATGGCTGAAAGCAATGTTGGCGGTTAGCCATCTTGGCGTTTGGTAAATCCGTATAGAAGAACACGCGCCATGACACGTGACCCGGTCATTCCTACTGTTGATCAACAGACCCGCGCGATTTTACGTTCTATGCGACGGATTATTCGTCGCATTGACATAAGTTCACGTGAACAAGAACACTTTTATGGCGTGACTGCGCCACAATTATTATGTCTAATTGCAGTAGTCGAAGCCGGTACCACCACACAAGTCAAGTTAAGTGAACAACTCCATTTAGGTGGCAGCACTATAAATGGTGTTGTCGATCGCTTAGTACAAAAGGGATTAATTACACTCACACGCGATCCACAAGATCGTCGTCGTTTATTAACGACCGCCACTGATGCTGGTCGAGACTTAGTCGCAAAAGCGCCACCACCATTACATCAGCGTTTAGTTACTGGTTTAAAAAATAAAAGCGCACAAGAACGCGACAATATTGCGCATAGTTTAGACGTCCTGGTCGATTTATTAGAAGCGCGCCATATTGATGCGGCACCTATTTTAGCTGAAGGCACCATCACGCAAAATGATAACCCTAAAAAAGGGTAGCCTAACCAATTACTTACATTTAACGCTTTTAAAAAGCATGTAAAAAATCTCTCTAATAGACTATTATCGTTTTGTGGTACGGATTTTTAATATTAGCGAAACAATTCCGGACAATCGCGCCGCAAACTGACAAAACGTCCACCATCACCAATAATCATATGATCAACTAAACGCACATCGATGGTGCGTCCGGCTGCGACTAATCGCACCGTCACGGCGCGATCAGCAGCCGACGGACTCGGATCGCCAGTCGGATGATTATGCACGGCGATACACGAAGTCGCCCCTGCCGATAAAGCCATGCGAAAAAATGCACGCGGGCCTGCATCAGTGCCATCGACATCACCCTGACTGACTTGGCGTGGTTCGCCAATTAATCCACTGCGTGCATCTAACGGTAAACAATAAAATCGTTCGTGATCTAATAACACCACTTCTTTTAAATGCGCAACCGCCGCTTCGGGTGAATTTAAAATTGGTCGTTCACGACGACGCGTGGCATTGGCGACTCGATTCGCTAATTCAAAAGCCGCTGCTAATTCCGTCGCTTTTGCCGGACCAATGCCGTGAGCTTGTAACAACGCATCAATATCACTACGCGCAATTCCTAATAAGCCGTCATAATCGTTTAGCAAACGCTCAGCAAATTCCATGACGCCTTCTTCACCAGCGCCTGTACGTAATAATAAGGCTAATAATTCATTATCACTTAATGAGCGAATCCCACTATGTAGGGCTTTTTCGCGCGGACGATCCGCAACATGCAGTCGTTCTAATTTCCGCTCAATAACCTCATTTTCTTGAATTAATAATTGATAGGCCGTGCGCACTTCAGATTGCCACACATGATCAATTAATTCACCGGCTTCATGTAATTTTTTTAAATACAAGGTCGCTTCGTAATGCGGTACACCATTTTCAACCAGCGTCGCTGACGACGGATTTTCATGCGACGTCGCTGCATGTAAAAAGCGCCGCACGGAACCAGGCTGTAAACGCAGTGCTGCCGCTAATACTAAAGTCATATTAGGTCTTCAGCATTGTTTTCATTAATATGACCCAGGCAATCATCACCACTAAAACAACTACCATGACAATGACACGTTTATTGCCGCCGCCATCGCCCAATGGTTCAATTGCTGTCCGCGCATTTGTTAGCGCGCCTTGAATCGCAACTAAATGCGTGTCGATAAGTGATTGTAATGTTGTGATATCTGCATCGGTAATGAGCGCACGATTTTCTCGCACTTTTTTATCAAATTCGAGAAATGCTTTTTCAACAATCGCGTCGGCTGATTTTGCCGTCGCTGCGCTCGTTTCTGTTATTGCTGCGGCTTTGACAAATGGTTCGTCTTTACCAGCAGCAACAACTTGCGTATGAATTTCTTGCGTTTCAAAAGCTGCGCGCGCTGCAGTATGCGCTAAATCGTACACTGCTCGCAACTTGGCTTGCGCTTGTGCTGCTATCGCTGCTTGCTGACGATCTCCCCTCTGCACATGCGGCGGAGCGGGCGGCTCAAAACGGGGGCCCTCCGGCAAATCAGTCGGCAAGCCAAGCCATTTTACTAAACGTGTTCCGAACAGCAGGAGAAGGGCAAACAGCAACAACGCCCCAACCAACGCAAACATCGTCAGAAACAAATGTAATGAATCGGTGGGCATGTCGGAAGCATGAACGACGTCTTTATTTGTTACAAGCGTTTATTCAGGATTGTCCGGATGTCCGGATGTCCGGATGTCCGGATGTCTCGTATGATTGAATAATTATTGACCAATGGATGTTAATTTTGTAACTGCAAAAAGGCGTTCGCTGCGCTCACAAATATCTAAGTTATCATTGCGCGCAGCGCCGCCTTTTTGCAGTCACAAAAAAGTCGTCCGGCAAGTTTACATTATCAAATTCGCAGGACTTCCGGACTTCCGGACCTCCGGACCTCCGGACCTCCGGACCTCCGGACCTCCGGACTTCCGGACTTCCGGACTTCCAGACTTCCAGACTTCCGGACTTCCGGACTTCCGGACTTCCACACATATC
>JAHEDF010000318.1 GCA_024641365.1 Planctomycetota bacterium
ATCAACGCTTGCCGCGCCGGTTTCAATACGCACCAAGGTACGAACAACCGCATCGCTATCACCGGTTACCAACAACGCGGCGCGGTCCGCAAATATTTCACACATTAATTGCCAGCGTCGCGCCGTTTCAATATGTTCAGACTCGACCTGCGGATGATCGCAAGTCGCTGATAAAATACGATCAGCGATTGCGTACGCACCATTGTCAATCGTCCATAAATAATAATGACTTAATTCATGTGCTACTACCGCTGCAATTTCTGTCTTATTTAATGTGGTGAGTAATGAGCCTTGTAAAACAATATGAATTTCATCCGGCATAAACCATAATGCTGCATTAATGCCACCGTGTGCATTGTGCGCTTGGTATATGGTTAATGGGGCGCTGATTTGTAAACGTTCCTGTAATGCAGCAGCTTGCTCATAGAGCTCAGCATGTGCGTTACGATCTAAGCGATACGTCGACTTTAATAACGACAATCGCACCGCTTCACTTTGTGCTCGCGTGTGTTCAACATCGGCAAACCATCGCCAGACATGTGGCTCTTCACGTTGCAAAAATGCAACGATGTCCCGTAAATACGGCAATGGCGTCGGCAAGGAGTGCACAGCAGTAGGCATAAGTCGCTGGTGGATCGTTAGGGCTGGCAACCGGAGTCAAACTCGATTATGGTCTGTTAATCATCATTATTTGATGACATAAACCGCAGAGAGCGCAGAGGACGCAGAGGATGCAAAGATTGTTTATTTCATGATTCTTTAGACTTCCATAGCTTTTATTTGCCTATGAATTGCATATTCGATTGAGAAACCCTCTCTGCGCCCTCTGCGTCCTCTGCGGTTAATTTGTATTCAATCTTACATATTTTGCAGAATATAACGCAATTATGAACAGATTACTATTTGTCCAACGGCCTGGTGGGGCAGACGCTTATACGTAAGCTACCACTAATAAGTGGGCACGGTGTAAAGCGGCACCACACTCGGCGCACCAAGGAGACTGTTATGTTGCGCATCCTCTGCTTATGTGTGTTGACCTGGTCACTCGCTGCTGCTGCTGAGACAATCGATCGTGATTCCTTATTTGGTTTTTGGGTCGTCGATGAAAAAGCCGTGACCAAAGATCAAAAAGATGCAGCCGCACAAGCTGCAAAAATTGAAAGCTTTGGTTGCAGTTTAGCTGCGCGCAATGCACGTTTTATTTTTGAAGACGGTACGTTTGTAGCAGGTATTTGGCGCTTAGATGATATTAAAGACAATACCGGCGTCATTGTGGTGCAAACAAAAAGTGGCGAGGAACATCGCTATCACGTGACGAAAGAAAAAAATCACCTGATTATTAAGGAATGTCCTGGGCAGTTAAAATTGAAAAACGCGCGCTAGCTTTTTGCTTTGGGACGCTGCCCAATGCCATTAAGCTAAGGACTTTTCTCACATGGAGGACCAGAGAACCGGAGGAAGACTACTAAATAGCTGAGCAGTAACTGTGCGAATCGGACCTATTTTTCCCTGCTTAATAAAAATTTATTAGCATATCCCACTCCGGTCCTCCGGTTCTCCATGTGAATGCGACCCTATCATTTTGCTTAGCTTAATGGCATTGGGCGCTGCCCCAAGCCCCGCGGCCTTTGTCGCTGCTTTTTTTGCGGCGCTGCGCTTGCAAAAAATAGTCGGATGGGCTACGCCCATTTTATCCGACTACCGCTGCTCGGCGAACGATTTGTTTTGGGGCGCTGCCCCAGGCCCCGCGGCCTTTGTCGCTGCTTTTTTTGCGGCGCTGCGCTTGCAAAAAATAGTCGGATGGGCTACGCCCATTTTATCCGACTACCGCTGCTCGGCAGCCGGGTTTTTCCAGGGGGATATTTAATATAAGGCGAACGCCGAACGCCGAACGCCGAACTGTTATAATTTCACTATAATAATTGTCCCAAAGGGACAAAATGCCTACAGCCCAGCACTTCAGTGCTGGGATTAATAGAGCAAAATAATAATAAGTCCTGTAAGGACGCTGGCCTAGGTGCTAGCGCTTAAGCGCTAGCACTACTACGCTTGAAAAATTTTAAAATGGGGGCTCTGCCGCAGATATTCCGTCTATTTTCTTAATTCGTAATTAAAAATTACGCGCCTCGGGTGGCTAATAGATTTGGAATTGCGATTGCGGCAATGATGGCGATTACGAAAAAAGCTACGTAAAGGACCATTATGGCGCCGAAAATTTTAAAAAATGTGCTGAGCTTAGCCATTGATTCTTTACACATAATTTCATTGTTAGTTTGATAACCTTTTTCTAATAAATTTGAATGCTTATTCAGCATGACACCCATCCAAATTGGGAGCCAGGCAAAAATAATGCCCCAAATACTCAATGCAGACAGTATGCCAAAAATTATAAACATGACTCCAACAAATTTGGTCCATTTCGTTACCTTGGCCAATGGTTCTAAAACTGCTAAGTCTGCATTTCCATCACTCGCGTAGCCGGTATTTTTTGATACGTCTGTCGTAGATGGAGTGTAAGGATTAAAATTGTCGTTCATGGTGTATCCTTTGAGAAAAGATTCATTTAAATTGGGGTGATCACTACTCACGCACGGTCATGTCTTTTTCCATGGTCGCTTCGTCTTCATCGCCGTGAATATAGGTTTTTTCCTTGTAGAAGCAGGCGGCTACGATGAATAAGAAGGCCGTAACGGTTATGCAGCCAGTGAAGAACCAGTAATACTCTGGACCTGATAGCGTACTATTGCCTTTATCATCCTGAATAAATTTATTCACCAGCGCGGTAAATAAATTTCCGATCGCAACCGAGGCTAAGAACAAGGACATAATAAATGATTTCATTGCTTTCGGCGATTGGGTGTAACTGAATTCCAAGCAGGTGATAGAAATCATAACTTCGGCTATCGTCATTAAGAGATACGCCAGGGCTTGCCAAGCTATGCTTGGCGTATCGCCAGCATCAATACGCATTTCTAACCACGCGGGTAAAGCAAAAGCTCCGATCGTTATAAAAAATCCAATAGAAATTTTACGTAATGGCGTGAGCGTGAAGACGCGGTTTATAAGCGGATACACCACATAACTGAAGATCGGTATGAGAATTAAAATAAGTAGCGGATTTGCTGCCTGCATTTGTGAGGATAAAATTTCATAGCCAAAAACCATGCGGTCCATTTTTTCTGCCTGAAAGACCCACATGGAACTGGTTTGATCAAATAACGACCAAAACATAGCAACAAACAAATAAATAATACTGAGGCGTAATGCCACGCGCCAGCCGTCTCCAGAAACAATTTCTTTCACAAAGCCCATACCATTCGGTGGAATATGGGCAAAACGCATCCGCCCCATCCAAAATACGATAGTAGCTATGCCCATTAAAATAGCAGGAATGCCAAATGCGACATGCGGTCCAAACCTTTCTAATAACCATGGCGTCAGTAACATCGACGCGAAGGCGCCGCTATTAATCGCAAAATAAAACCAGCCGAATACTTTTGCTAATAAATTTTGATTCGTCCTTGAAAATTGATCGCCAACGTGCGCCGATACACACGGCTTGATACCCCCTGATCCAATCGCAATTAATGACAGACCAATAGCCAAACCAAAACGCGTTTCATCAACGGCTAATGCGACATGTCCTAAACAATACACACACGACAATAACATAATGGTGCGAAATTTACCAAGCCATACATCCGCAATCAGCGCACCAATAAGCGGCGTAATATAAACTGAAAACACAAAAATGTGTGTCCAAAAAGTCGCCTGGGTTTCCGTCATGACCGCCGGTTGCCCAGCTGCATCAACCAAATGCTTGGTCATGAACACGGCCAAAATAGCCTTCATCCCATAAAAACTAAAGCGCTCAGCCGCTTCGTTGCCAATAATATACGAAATCCCACTCGGCATGCCGGTGGTACTTTCAGGAGCGGTGCGGTACTTACTCATAGGCGGCCTGTGTATGGTGATACCACTGAATAACAACAGAAGTATTGTTGTTTTATAATACTGTTTATCTCACTGGTTTGTTTCGAGGGCTCTTTGTTTTGGGGCGCTGCCCCAGGCCCCGCGGCCTTTGTCGCTGCTTTTTTGCGGCGCTGCGCTGGCAAAAAATAGTTGGATGGGCTTCGCCCATTTTATCCGACTAGCGCTGCTTGGCGGCCGGGTTTTTCCAGGGGGATAATTAAATGACACCGAATGCCGAAAACCCTATGCTGAAATTATCCCAACGATTTTGCTAACTCAGCGATTAATGTCGCCCCATCACCACGCCACGCGCTGCCATGCATACAAGCCAAGGTGGTGGGTTTGGTTGCAGCTAATTTTTCTAATAATTGCGGACCGTTGCGCGGATGCGCGTAATAATCGACTTGGCCACGAAATGCTTCACTCGGCCCAAGAATATCACCCTCAGTAATCGCAGGATTTTTATCGCCGCCTTGGGTAAATAAATCACCACATAATAAGGTGCGCGTGGTTTGCTCAAATAGATAACCACATTCCCACGCGTGCGGTAAATGCGGCGCATCCAGCCATTGCAACACATGCTTGCCAATCGCCAGCGTTTCACCATCCGGCAATGCATGCGCCGGACGATCAAAACTGTCCGCATTAATCATGCTATTTATCATGCCACATAACGGCACCGCTTGCGGTGCAATTTCCAGAAATTGATTAAGCGCGCCACTTTCATCCGTCTCAAAATGCGAAAAACCAATATAGCGTAATTTTTCAACCGGCACCACGGAATTAATGGCTTCACACGTCAACGCAAACATCCCTCGCGGCCCGGTGTGAAATAATGTCGGTTGCTCATCGTTGATGAGATATTGATTAAAAGTAAAACCCCCAGGCACCAATCCAGGCGGCAATGGCGTACTAATGCGATAAATCCCGTTGGCGACTTCGTCGATGGTGGTGCCTGATTGGGGGTTGGTGATCATGTTTATTGCTCCGTGATATAATTTAGAAAATGATATTTTTGGTGAGTGGGATACTAATGAAGATGCAATGGAAGGATAATTGGTTATTTGATATTTTTGAAATGGTGTTTGGCTGACATCGGTGGATTACGCCATTCGCCGTTCGCCGAAAGCTAACAGCTAACAGCTAACAGCTAACAGCGAACAGCTAACAGCTAACAGCGAACAGCGAACAGCGAACAGCGAACAGCGAACAGCGAACAGCGAACAGC
>JAHEDF010000319.1 GCA_024641365.1 Planctomycetota bacterium
CATCCATGTTCGATTTAAAAACCAATAAACTCCGCCCCGACGGCTGGACCTCTGCTTACGCAGCAGGCCTACCAATTTTCCCACTCGTCATTCGCCACGACGAATTAAGACAGGGATTAATAAAGCACGCCATGCGCGTCACCGTCCGCCGCTCACGCAAAGCCTATATTTATCCAGCCACCCACTACGCCAGTCGCCTAACCGACGACAATCTCCCCCGCATGGGCGAACGCTTCCGCCTCAAAGCCGACTTCGACATCACGCCTTTTTCGCCGCACGTACAAACCATCCTCAAAGCCCTTAAAAAATACGGCATGCTCGTAGCCGACAACGGCATCGAATGGGCCATTTCGTGTACGCCCGATTCGCGAATTCCTGAACTGCACGAAGAACTGCGTCGCATTAAAGGGTCTGCGTTTGAGGTGGTTGTTGCGCCGCCGGATTACAAAGTGCCTAAATAATATATTTAGTTGTAAATATTTATATGTCGGTTGCCGAAAGGCGAGCGGATGTCGAGTGACGGTGGGCGAATGACCAAAGGTCATTCGCCCATTTTTTCAAAGCGTAGCGCCGTAAAAAAACCACGACAAAGTCCGTGGGGTTTGGGGCGAAGCCCAATGCTATTAAGCTAAGCAATAAATGACCTCAATTCACATGGAGAACCGGAGCGATTTATAGCGTATAAGCACATTCAATTAGCTATGAAATTCTTCAATTTCATAGGGAATCGATTACAGCATCATTCTTCGGTTCTCCGGTTCTCCATGTGAATAATCTCTTAGCTTAATAGCATTGGGCGAAGCCCCGAAACAAAAAGCTATTTATTTTGAATCAGCGCAATCGCTTTTTCGGCAAACCGTATACCGAGGGTGTCGTAGCCCTTCTCGCTGTAATGCAAACCGTTCTGCATTTCCCCATTTTTTTCTATATCGTTCAGGTCGTCCGTATTAATCCATGCACAGTTTTTGTTTTCCTCTGCGTATTTAACCTGCAGTTCACGCATTTTATTCCATCCCGGATTATCTCCATCTAGGCCATAGTCACTAAGACGACCAATGACAATATTGATTGAGCTTATTTTCAGGTCGCTCTTCAGTCGCTCGATAATGCGATTAAAGCTCTCAAAGTATTGCTCAACTCGTTCTGGTTTGGAATCACTCTCGCCTTGCATCCAACAAAACGTCACAGTGTCATAGGTTTTTCCTTCGGTTTGCTTTTTTACGGCTTCCATTAACGCGTCATAAAGCGAGCCGAATTCAGCTTCAAATTCTTCTTTCGTCCTCGGTTTTCGGTCGGGTCGTGCTCTTCCTTGTGGTATAGGTGTGCCTTCGGGCCATTTATAATCCTTATCCCACAAGAGAATAGGTGCACCTCGTTTGGCATTGCGTGCAATTATGACGTTATCCTTGCCAAAGGCCTTCTCGACGGTGGCATTGAAGGTTTCGGACTTCATATGGTACATGTTGGACTGGCCAGACAAAATGAACAAATGATGTTGGGGTTTTTCAGTTGCAGGGCCCGTAGGCGTAGTGCCTTCTTCTGCCCGGCTGCTGAAACTGATGGCCATGAAGATTATTATGAGCGCGGCGATGGATAGTTTCTTCATGTAATTGTTTTCCTGGTTAATTATGACGGTGATCAATGTCGTGAAAAATAAAATGTATCAAGATAGATTACGAATTCGGCATGTGTCGGAAAGCTTATTCCAGCTTAGTGAGCACAGTTTGTTATCCACGTCTTTGTTTTGTTAGTGTTTACGAAGAACAGCGAAATTTTGTACAATAAAGTTTCATCCTGGCCACTAAAATAATAGACATTTAAACGCTAAAACAGACATAAAGTTTCGCCATTCACCCTATGTTCCCAACGCGTCTACCCATGATGGCGGGCATCGCCCGCCCCGGACGCCGAGTGGTGGTGCGCGGATACAATCGGAATTAATTAATGACAGGCACAACGACGCCCCAGACTTAACTATGTCATAGCCGTAGGCCAATTTGCAATGGATTGACCTAGTAAGGAAATGAGATGCCTGTCCCGTGAAAATAGAATAGTTCGCCGTTCGCCCAGGCGCGCAGCGCCCCAAAATACGTCCATCAAAAAAATACTCAGTTGGAAAAACCCGAACGCCGAGTGACGGTTGGCGGATACAATCGGCGCAGCCGATCCGCCAATTTTTTTCAAGCGAAGCGCCGTAAAAAAAGTCACGACAAAGTTCGTGGGAGCGCGAGGGCAAAAGCCCTCGAAACAAAAAGCCCTCACCCATTCATTAGTTGTTTGATGGGTCCTTCTTGATTGAATTTGATACCGACATCTTTATCGCCATAATGGCTGATTGGATTTCCATAGGCATTTAAGATCGTCGTATAGAAATTGCCTAACGTTTTATGTCCTGAATTGCTGTATTCAGGTAAGCGAATATAGCGACCGCCACCAATGTTCATTTTCACTTTATCGCCTGAAAGAATTACAAATGGCACGGCAGTGCCTTTACTATGGTGGGCCTCGCCATTTTCAGGAAGGTACATAATGATGGTATTGTCAAACATGGTGCCATTGCCTTCAGGCATTTTCTTCAGGCCGGTTATAAGCTTGTCTATCAAAGACATATGGTGCGTGCGGAGTTTCTCTCTGACTTGTAATGCAGGCAGGCCGCCAAGTGGTTTATTATGACCAATATCATGTAAGCCAATAACTTCATCCATAACGCCACTGACCGGGGTGCCCAAAACATCAAGGGTAAATGTGGCTGAGTTGGTGAGCCCTGCATACATAGATGCTAATGCTAATTCGACAAAAGCATTGTGCTGTTCCACCGTATTGAATTTATCAGCCATTAAATCATCGCTTAATTTTGGCGCATACTTTTTGATCTGATCTTTCATGGCAAGCAGCTGCGCATTACGTTTGATGACCGCATCAACAGATTGTGTATATGTGTCGTATTTTCTGAAATTATCTTCGTCTTTTATTGCCTTGCTCATTCCGGAAAGATTACCATGTAAAAATTTATACATGTTATTTTCTGTCTCATTTTTTACTTGTATGCTTTTGTCAGAACTGGCATGAGCAAATATTGTTTCAAAAGCTGCTTTTGGTGAGGCAAAGGCAAAGTTAGGCTGCCTTGGACCAAATGATGACAAGCCATCGATTACACCGACCATACCGTCTTTACTGATGAATTCCATGTGGTCAAAAGGAGTTGGGAACATGCGGCCCAAGATGACATCAACTGAGGCGCGGGGAATACTGTCGGTACGGCCAGGCTGAACTTTACTGACAACCAGTGGGGCTTGTCCTGCTTCATGGCCCATCGTGCACATTTTTGCAGACAGACCATTTAATAAAGTGAGATGATTTTTGTGCTTATTAAGCGGCTCCATCCAAGACGGAAGTTCATGTTTATCAAGCGAGACCTCCATAGACGTCTCTTTATCTGTGATAGAGGGAGGCACTATCCAATTAGGAGCGATGCCGCTGCTTTTCCGTAAAAAAATAAATCTGGGTGTTCCACTGCTAGACCCTTTCCCGGTCTCGGCTGACAATGGCACATGGGATAACGTACATAGCCCAGCAATACCAAAGGCAGAAGATCTTAGAAAGTCGCGTCGGTTTTTCATAATGGAGAATCCTTACTGTTTGCTTATATTTTCTGAGGAGTTTTTACGATTAATAAATGAATCCGATGACAATATTGCCACCAAAAGTTCTTTGAAGCTGCCGCCACTTTTTATATAAGCGTTGTCAGCTTCTATGAGCGTTTTCGAATCGGACAGCATTTCATTACGACCCATGAAGTAACGGAAAACATTCCGCACAAAAACCTGCCGCACGCGTTCAGATTTGGCCAACCTGGTAATAAGGTCCTGAGCATTTTTCACGTCCCCATCTAAACTTTTATCCCCGGTACCGTCCAGATAACCAGATGCATCAACGGGTTTTGTCTTATAGATATTCTGGGTAATTTCCTTTTCACCATAAAGCATACGACGGATCACTTTTTGTGTCCCGATAATCATATCTTCATGCTCAAGGTTTTCTTGCGTACGGTACCGACCAAAATCATCATAGTGTTCAAACGTGTTTCCAAGCGGGTTCATCTTTTTATGACATCCAATACAGTCTGGAGCCTCAGTAACGGCAAAGCGTTCGCGAATTGTTTTATCGTGATCATCCGGGATTGCTGCATCAACAGTGATTGGCACTTCGGGGATATAACCGCCTAGCAGCTTCTCTCGTATCCATTTTCCACGTTTTACAGGATCAGTATGACAGTTGTGAGCATGGGCAATTAACCAGGCCGGATGGGTGAGTATCCCCATTCTGTTTTTGGCTTGCGTAGGAAATTTTGGATCCAAGGAATCTAAACCATAAAATCGTTCTAAAACGTCTGGTCCTGGTAATGGCAGCGGTGGTGTTTTATCGGCATTTGGTCCAAACATAGTTTGGTATTTTTTAAACACTTCATTCGGATTGTAATTACGTTTTCCAAAGTGTGAGCCGCCAAATTTTTTGCCAAGCTCACCTTTTAAACTGTTTTCTTCGCTTTTGCTAAAACTTTTCTTTCCGTTTAATTTTGACAGATAAAATTTGTAAATGGCTCTGTGGTTTTCGATTTCTTTTTTAGCGCCATCAACGCTGTAGTCATAAGCCGCAAAAAACTCGTTTGAAGTAAGCAGCTTGTTTAGAACTTCTTTATCCTGTTTGAGAATGTGCAAAACAAAATTATCGGCGTCATCAATAATGGTGCCAATTGCATTCCAGGTGAATTTGAAGGAGACAGGTTTTCTCGGATTGTATACACCTTCAAAGCGATCATCTTCTTTAAAGATAGTTCTGGTTTTAATATATCCGAAGTAATCTCTGAAGAAGCGAAGAATTCGTGGTTTGGCAATAGTATCATCATTGAGAATACGACGAACTTCTCGCTCATAATCAGCTTTTGTTGTGAGTTTGCCGTTTTGGACTGCGGACATCAGTTGCGGGTCGGGAATCCAGTCAGTCAAAGCGTACGAGATGGCGTAACTTCCTTCACGGGGCGTGAGCTTGCCATTTTCCCCGATTTCACTGCGGTAAAAGAACTCAGGCTCCATCAAAATAGCCGTCAGGGTTTTTTCTAAGGCTTCAATGTGCCCACCGGCTTTGATATTTTCCTTAGTAAATTTTAAATAGCGTTCAATCTCCTCA
>JAHEDF010000320.1 GCA_024641365.1 Planctomycetota bacterium
CCAATTAAATGATAACAGTAATTATTTATTTGGTGAAGGTGGAGCGGGAACTTATAGTGACGGGAAATTATATACACGCGTAAAAGATCGCCGCATGCGGTTCTTGCTTGAAGCATTTGTCGCAGCGCGTGCACCACGGCATATTTTATATCGTCATCACCCACATATTGGCAGTGATATATTACCGCACATGTGCAAACATTTGCGCAAACAAATCGAAACCTGGGGCGGTCGCTTTAGATGGGGCGCAACCGTTCGTGATGTCTTTGTTGAAAATAACGCCTGTGCTGGCGTGGAATTAACCAACGGTGAACGTATTGCAGCGCCGGTGGTGTTAATTGCTCCTGGTCATAGTGCGCGTGAATTAATTATCTCACTCATTAAACGTGGCATCGAACATAAAGCGAAAGGCTTTCAATTAGGATGTCGCATTGAACATGACCAAACATTAATAAATGCTGGTCAATACGGTTGCCAAATTGGACGCGATATTCCAAAACATATTTTAGGTGCTGCAGAATATAATTTAGTGAGTCGTCCACCTGCATATGTAAAAACGGACAATGTCACCACGTTTTGCATGTGTCCCGGTGGAGAAATAATTGCCGCGACCAGTGACAGTGGTCAATTATCAACCAATGGCATGAGCCGTTTCGCGCGTTCATCTCCCTTTGCCAACGCTGGTTTAATCGTCAACCAACCGGTTGATCGTTCTGGCAATGGCTTGGCTGGCTTTGAATTAATTAATGCATTAGAATGCGCTGCCTTTTCTGCTGGCGGGAATAATTATACGTGCCCGGCACAAAGTGCTGTCGCTTTTATGCGCGGCGAAAAAGGACCGGCTGTTGAGCGTAGCAGTTATCAATTAGGCGTTCGCCCAGGTCGCATCGATACCATATTGCCAAGCGACACTGTTGCTGCTTTACGACAAGCATTGAAATTTTTCGAACGCGTTATTCCAGGATTCATGTCCAAAGGTAGCCTTATTGGTGTCGAAACGCGAGTGTCGAGTCCCGTTCGTTTCGAACGCAACGTACAGACATTAGCCAGCTCTTTGCCTGGCCTTTATCTTGCCGGAGAAGGTGCCGGCTATGCCGGTGGAATTGTATCGGCAGGGTTGGACGGACTGCGTTTAGCCGAAACTATTTTAACTGGCACACCAGCATTACGTGAACGTTAATGTCGAGCGAAACGACATTCATTAATTCGACGTGTACGTAATAAGCGCTTTTGGCTTGACGAAATGCCTAATTTGGAGTCATACTCGTATGCAGGATGTGAAACGTCTGTCGTCATCATCTGAAACAGGTCCACACAATGCTACCTTTATTTGTTCTCTTTATGCGCACTACCATGCTTAAATTGCTACCAATGACGTCTGTTCGTACAGCACTGCGCAAGTGCGCACAGCTATGCATTGTTATATTATGTGGAGTTAGTTTTATAGGCAGTGCTTCCGCGTCAGATCCAAAGCCGTACCCACTTGCGACCTGCATTGTGAGTGGCGATAAAATTGATCCGAAGGTGCCACCTATCGTGCATAATAATCAGCAAGTAAAATTTTGCTGCAAAGGCTGCATTAAAAAATTCAATGCCTGCCCAGATAAATATATGGTTCGTCTCCAGGGCGCAGACGCGGAAAAAAAGAAATAATTAGCGCCAAACTGTTTTCATAGCGAACAAAAAAAGCCGACCACGCAAGGCGCTGTCGGCTTTCTTGTTTAATTGGGTAATTGTCGTTAGACGCTAACCGAATCGTAAATGATCACTTTGTGCCAGAATGAACCGCATTGTTGGCGGAATTGTTCATGCACATCCACGTCTTGATAAAAGTCGTGGCCAGCTTTGTCATCAAAGGCCACCACAAGCGCATAAGTATAACCGCGTTCAATAATAGGGCGATCCGTATCGGCAGGTTTTCCAAGATGACCAAAGCGCACCGTTTTAATGCCAATCAGTGATTTAATTCCGGCAACACATTGCTCGTGTTGCTCAGGTGTCAGGTCGGGTTTCAACCAAAAATAGACGGTATGCACGAACATGCGGCGATCTCCCAAAGAACGATGGCGAATGAAATAGCGGCTATGCCGCATGGCATTGTTCTGTCAATCAACCTTTCGACCACAACGTCGCTTGCCTCTTCAGCGATTGTCGTCAATGGTACCATCACCAGGGTTCTATGAATTTACATACACGCATCACGTGGCGGCACATTTGTGTGATCGCTGTAATTGCCATAATCGGCATGAGCTGTTTGTACATTTTCGGTAGGTCGTTATGGCATCCACTTATGGTTAAAATAATTGGCGGCGTCACCGTTTCAGATCGTATCGCCGAAATTCGCGAACGACATCCAGCGATCACTTCGCTTACTGTCAATAAACTCACATTCGTGGCGATAAAAGATCCCGGTTATGTCGACGTATTTATAGACGGAAAAAAATGGCAACGCTTTCCGTTTACTGCGCAATCGGGAACAAGTGGACCAAAAATGCAAGAAGGTGACGGGCAAATACCCGAGGGATTTTATAAAATAACTGCACTTAATCCCAATAGTTCGTATCATTTATCCATGCGCGTGTCTTATCCTAATGAAGACGATATCGCACGATCAGAAGCCGCCGGTATACACAATTATGGTAACGATATTTATATCCACGGAAAAAATGCCTCTATCGGTTGCATTGCACTTGGTGATCATGCGATTGAGCAATTATTTTACCTCGTACATGCCTGCGGCATAAATAATGTCGAGGTGCTAATAGCCCCAGTCGATTTACGGCATTCACCACGCACCTCACAAAAGCACGACGCTTTATATGATCAATTACGTGTTGCTTTAGTTTCTTGCTATCAAGGTGAACCTGATTCTCTTAAACAATAATTGTGGCATAAATAGCATGTCACAGTTCATTCTATAAAAGTCATTATTTTTTAGATTTAACCGTAAACACATCTAAAGTAATTTCACAAAAAGCACTTATGCCCCACGACGAATCGTCCGTGGAGCCCGCCCTAATTCGCGTCGTATTATTTTATTGAGTGACTGTACATTGGCGATGCCAACTTGTGCCGGAATTGTTTTTATGGGTACGTTACTATTTTTTAGTAAATATTCTGCACGTTCCGCTCGACGTCGACGTATATAGGCAGCAATACTGCACTGCATGTGATCGCGAAATAACCGCAATAAATGATTATGAGAACAGCCAACCACTTTTGCGATGTGCGGAATAGAAATGTTATTCGCTAAATTTCTTTCGATGTAATGACGGGCACGTTCAACCGCACGATGTTGTAATTTTTTCCCTGCTACATTATCGCTTAATTGCCATAAAATATCCCACAAGCGTGCATTGGCTCGTTCTGGTGCCGATGGGAACCACCCAATCGCTTCACTCATTGCGTGGCTTAAAGATTCAAAGCGCTCGCCAACGTCTTGTAATAATAACATGCTCACAAGTGTCCTGTCTGCCTTTTTTTCAAGCACAGTCGGCAAACGAAAATGCGCATACAAGTGAATACAGTTCTTTTTTGGAAAATTATACGTGGCCGTAACGCCCGCCGGTGTAATTCCAATAGATCCAGGAACTATTTCTAATTGAAATCCATTAATGTGTAATTGCGCCTGGTAGGTATAAAAATGCAGACCCCAACGATCTGATAAATTATAAGCAGACGTTCCCGGTCCATGTATGCCCGTTCCCATTTGCAGAGCCTGTGGTGGATGCCCCAGCGGTATTTCACAACGTGGCTCAGTCATGGCAGCTCTCACACGTGCTACGCTGGCCGAGGTGGGCGTCGTGATGTATGCTTTCCATGCTTAAGCACCCTACGATGCCAGCTCTTGGTTTAGAGTACCTCAGTGGTTTTGTAGTCATTGGGACTTGGTCATGTTTTGGATGGAAGCGCATCATTCGTCATGGTGATATTAGACCACTTATTTCAGAGATTCGACCAGCAATTTAGTAAAACAAAATGCACATATTTGTGTATCGTTAGTATTCTCAAGATAATAGGGTCGAGAATCAAGCAATTGATTACAGACCACTAAAAAAAGTGCTCTTTTTACAATTTACCGCACTGGTGCTGTTGAAAAGGTCGGGCATTTTCTGGGTAGGAAACTTCTATCGATGCTATAATAGCATCCAATACCGCGGATGCCACGGCTGAAGTGCCAAACACCGACCAGTGCGCAACCACCATTGCCAACCGCTTACCTGCAATTGCCTATCGAAAGTACCGCTATGTCGTTCCCGTCATCATTTATTAATTCAGCAGCCAAACCTATAATTTCTGGTTTCGTGCTGTGTCTAGCTGGCATCGCGACGCTCACTGCCGCCGATCAAGAAAAACGTATCGACTTTAATCGTGAAGTACGCCCTATTTTATCTGATGTGTGTTTTCATTGTCATGGACCTGACGCTACTCAACGAAAAAAAATAAAAACCGAATTACGACTCGATACAAAGTCTGGATTATTTGATAATTTAGATGGCATTTATCCAATTGTACCTGGGAAGCCCGATAAGAGCGAAGTCATCGCACGCATCTTTACCGATGATAAAGATGATGTGATGCCGCCACCTGATGCGCCAAAGCAATTAACAGCTGAGCAAAAAGAGACACTCAAAAAATGGGTCGAACAAGGAGCCTCGTGGGATCAACACTGGGCGTTTGTTTCTCCATCCAAGCAGCCCATTCCTGAAACGACATTCAAAGACTGGGCCTTGCAGCCCATGGATCATTTTATCGCGCAGCAATTAGAAGCACATAAATTTAAACCGAGTCCAGCAGCTGATCGTATTTCCTATATCCGCAGAGTAAGTTTGGATTTAAATGGCTTGCCGCCTACACCTGCAGAAGTCGACGCATTTGTAAATGATAAACGACCGGATGCTTATGAGCGGTTAGTTGATCGTTTACTAAATTCTCCGCGCTATGGCGAAACTATGGCGATGAATTGGCTAGATGGCGCTCGCTTCGCCGACAGTCAGGGGTATCAAGCTGACGCATCCCGGCATATGTGGCGTTGGCGTGATTGGGTCATTGATGCCTATAATAATAACATGCCCTTTGATCAATTTACCATCGAACAATTAGCAGGCGATTTATTACCAAACGCCACACTCAGTCAAAAAATTGCCACCGGATTTAATCGTAATCACCGCATAAATACC
>JAHEDF010000321.1 GCA_024641365.1 Planctomycetota bacterium
GAAGCTTGGGCAAATGCCGGTTTGCCAGTCGTGCGCGGTAAAGCAGCCATGTCTTTAGAACGACAAGTCCGCATCGTCGCTGGACTATTAGTGCTCATCGGCGTGGTACTTGGATTTACCGTACACCCGTATTGGTTTGGATTATCTGGATTTGTTGGCGCTGGACTGACGTTCGCTGGCATCACCGACACCTGTATGATGGGTATGTTGATAGCGAAATGTCCGTGGAATAAATAGCTGACAACGGTGTCGTAAAATATTTCTTAGCATGGTCGAATAAAATTATGATACTCATTCTCACCTTTGGAGCCATTACTGGGCTCGCCCTCGGATTAACCGGGGGAGGTGGGACCATGCTGGCGCTGCCATTTTTAATATATGGCTTGCACTTGCCAGCTCACGAAGCGGTCGTGGTGTCATTAGTCGCGGTTGGTGCGATGGCTTTGGTTGGTGCGTTGGCGCGCTTGCGCGCTCATCAATTACAATTGCATTTGGGTGTCCTATTTGCGATTGCGGGCATGGCAGGTGCACCAGTTGGTGCCGTGATTGCACAATCACTTTCTGCATCAGTAATTACCATTGGTTTTGCCATTTTGACGTTATTGGTTGCCGTGCGTATGTGGAAACGTTCACACGGTCCCATTCCAACCGATTCCGATCCTTTGCCAGCAAATGCATTATTAATGCAAGCGGCTTGCCGCTTTGATGCAACTGGTCGCTTGCGCCTGACAAGTCATTGCTTGCGCTTATTAATTCCTGTGGGATTTGGGACAGGCATTGTGTCGGGATTATTTGGTGTTGGCGGAGGATTTGTCGTAGTACCAGCCTTGGTTTTGATTGCTGGTATCGATATTCGCAAGGCGACAGCGACGTCTTTGTTAGTGGTAGCCTTAGTAAGTTTAAGTGGCGCTACCGCCGCGTTTGCTGCCGGTCAACGTGTTGACCCGCTCTTAGTGGCCACCTTTGCTGGGGCCGGTGTTATCGGTTTAGAAATTGGCAGTCGTTTTGGTAATTTATTGCCGACACGCATTTTACAGCAGGGATTTTCCATCATTTTATTACTTGTTGCTATGACGCTTATAATCATGCCTTTCTTTGTAGGAGATCACCAATGATTTTTCATCAATTTTATTTATCCTGTTTAGCTCACGCTTCCTATATTATTGCCGATGAACAAACCCATCGTGCCGTGGTAGTTGATCCGCAGCGTGATATTGAACAATATCTTGAATTTGCGGCATCGCATGGCCTTACAATTACCGATACGGTTTTAACGCATTTCCATGCCGACTTTGTCGCAGGGCATTTAGCATTGCGTGATCAAGTTGGCGCGACGGTGCATTTAGGCAAACATGCCCAGGCAGAATTTCAATTTCATGCCTTAAATGAAGGCGACGAAATTAATTTAGGACAGGTGCGTTTAAAAACCATGTTGACCCCAGGTCATACGCCAGAAGGCATTTCACTTTTAGTTAGTGAGGGGGATGCTCCTGCGGTAGCAGTTTTGACCGGTGATACGTTATTTGTCGGTGATGTTGGGCGCCCTGATTTAATGGCATCGGTTGGTGTTACGGCAGAAGAATTAGCAAAAGCGCTTTTTGCGTCGGTACAAAAGTTGGCACAATTACCGGATGCCATTAAGGTGTATCCAGCACATGGTGCTGGTTCGATGTGTGGGAAAAATTTAGGTAAAGAAACGTTCTCGACCATTGGTCAAGAAAAAATAAGCAATTACGCATTAAATATAAAAGAGGAACAGGCATTTATTCATGCGGTAACCGCTGATCAACCAGAGGCGCCAGCCTATTTTGGCCATGATGCCGCTTTTAATAAACGCGAACACGATACCACTACCCACACAAGCACCCCATTGTCGGCTGAAGATGTCATAGCAGCCATAAAGGAAGGCGTTTTATTAGTTGATGTTCGCGATGCGACAAGTTTTTCAGGAGCGCATATTAAGGGAGCTTGTAATGTTGGTTTGCGGGGACAATTCGCCATGTGGGCGGGTGCCGTGATAGAACCAAATCGTAATATAATTATTATTGCTGAGCCGGGGACTGAAAGTGAGGCCCTTATGCGTTTACGTCGTATTGGGTTTGATCGCGTTGGTGGTCACTTGGATGGTGGGATGGCGGCTTTTGCTGCGTATCCAGAATTGATTGAAAAATCGCGTCGCGTCGATCCAGATGAATTACGTACTTGGTTAAATCGCGCGGATAAACCAGTCGTTGTTGATGTTCGTCGCCACGATGAATTTGATACCGGACATATAGATGGGGCGACAAATATTCCGCTGCAAGTCTTGTCGAAGTCATTGGAAACGTTGCCCAAAGATCGTGAGGTAGTGGTGCATTGTGCCGGTGGGTATCGCTCTGCGATTGCGGCGAGTTTGTTAGCAGCCCACGGGTTTCAGGTGGCAGATTTAATTGGTGGCTATGGAGCCTATAAATAGTCCGGAAGTCTGGAAGTCCGGAAGTCCGGAAGTCCGGCGAGCGAGAAGAATTAATTATTTACGGAAGCTTTTTGAACAACTGCAGAAAGGCGAAGCCAGCCTTTTTGCAGTTGGTGTTTATATGTACATTGTAAATTGAAACTGCGATCACGTCAGACTTCCGGACTTCCGGACTTCCGGACGCTTATTTCATAGTATCTAATTTACCATGAAAATTAGTTAGCATTTGCGATAAATACTCATCTTCTTCTTTGCTAAGATTACCTGCCGTTTTTGCTTTTAAGATATCGAGCAATTCAACGGTATATTTTGCGTAGGCAATATTGGCTTCACGCGAGCCGGTAATGGGATTTGGAATATCACCAAATTGCATCAATGCTTGCGCGCTAAGCCCGCTTAAAAAATTGAGAAAGGTTGCTTCAGGTACTTTAGTGGGATCAGGCATAGGTGTTTCCGGTTTGTCGGGACCGTAGAGCAGACTCGGCCACACGCAAACGTTGGCATGTGCTGCTCATACAATGAATTAATAGATCACCATTTACGACAACAGCTACGGCAGCAGCAGCGCGAGCATATAGGCAACAGGTGCGCCCAAAATCACCGCATCTAGAATATCCAATACGCCACCAAATCCTGGGACACTTTCGCCGCTGTCTTTCACCGCCGCATCGCGCTTCATGGCGCTTTCTGCTAAATCACCAAGGACACCAATGGGTCCGATACAAAGTCCCCACACAGCCGGTTGCCACCAACCGGAAAAGGGAGTGTGTTCACAGGTCAGTGATAAGAACCACATAAATAAATAAGCGCCACCAATTGCGCCAACAAATGAGCAGGCGAATCCCTCCCAGGTTTTTCCTGGGCTAATGCGTGGTGACATTTTATTTTTACCCAGTGCACGACCACCAAAATAAGCGCACACATCTCCTAATTTCGCGGTCGCTATAAATAATAATAATAATTGTGATCCACGATAAATGCTGTCTGATCGCTCAATCAGTGCTAATTGTTGCAGCATAAACATGGAACCACCCAAATACAAAATGCCCATGAGTGTCGCGCTGACGCTGTTAATAAAATGTTCCGTGGCATGACGAAACATATGCGACACCACAATCCACAGCATGCTTAATGTTAATATCAGCATGACAGTTGGTACTACCCCTGGGGCTAATTGAGCAGGATGATCACCAGGTTGTGCCCACGGTAATGGCAGATCGCTCTGCCAATGAGCGACTACAACTAAGCTCAAACCAGTAATAAGTATGGGGAGACGTTGTACGTGGGGGGCGTGCGAACGCACGAGTTTTACGAATTCAAAACTACCAAAAAGCACACATAAAAGACCCATAATCATCACGCCAACGTGGCTGCTACGGATGATGTCATGTGCAATGGCGGCAATAACTACGAGCGCCATACTGATGCCGAAGATCAATCGATAACGTAACTCTGGTCGCATAGAGGCATGCTTCTATGGCAGGAATTACGGTTCGCTACCTGCTAGGCTGGGATACGAGCGGCATTCTGTAGCATGCGTGCTGGTCGCCCATTTTTGTGACGCTGCCTGTCGAATTGGTTGGATGGGGATTTCATCGGGCTACCCCCCCTGTTGTGTTGGCCAGTTGCGTCCTAGTATGCGCCGCCTTCCCCGTAGAGCCCCCAAGGGGCGGGTGTGTTATGGCGCGAATACTTCCGGGCGATGGCCTGACGTTTGATGATCTCTTATTAGTGCCGCGTTATAGTAATGTGGTGCCAAAAGATACGGATGTCGGTACGCAACTGACTAAGCGCGTGCGGCTGAATATTCCCATATTATCGTCAGCAATGGATACCGTTACCGAAGCGCGTTTAGCCATCGCTTTAGCGCAAATGGGTGGCATGGGTATTATTCATAAAAATTTACAAAATGCAGACCAAGCCATCGAAGTTGAAAAAGTAAAACGAAGTGAAAATGGTGTCATAACGGATCCAAAAACATTACCTGCGAATGCGACTGTTGGTGATGCACAAGAGGTGATGGAAAAACATCACATTAGCGGCATTCCTATTCTCGACGGAAAAAAAGTAGTTGGGATTGTTACACGTCGTGATTTAAAATATCAAAGAAATAGCAAAACGCCGATTAGCCAAGTGATGTCGACAAATTTGGTTACGGCACGACCAAAGATAAGCCTAAAAGAAGCAAAGGTCATGCTCTATCAGGCGAAAGTTGAAAAATTAATTTTGACAGGCACTAAAGGTGATTTAGTTGGATTGATCACCATTAAAGACCTAGAACGACAGGAACAATTTCCCAGTGCCTGTAAAGATCAACGCGGTCGTTTGCGCGTTGGTGCAGCAATTGGTGCGGGTGACTTTGAACGCGCCGAAGCATTAATCGGTGCCGGTGTCGATGTGATTGTTGTTGATAGCGCGCATGGTCATTCACAAAATATTATTGATACGGTTAAAAAATTAAAGAAGTCACATGATATCGATATTATCGCGGGTAATATTGCGAGTGGTGAAGCGGCTCGTGATTTAGTCAAAGCTGGCGCTGATGCGGTCAAAGTCGGTATTGGTCCAGGGTCCATTTGCACAACGCGTGTTGTTGCAGGTGTCGGTGTCCCACAATTATCTGCTATTTTAGATGTGCATGCGGCAATAAAAAGTTCAGACGTTCCGATTATAGCAGATGGCGGCATAAAATATTCTGGGGATATAGCCAAAGCGATAGCGTG
>JAHEDF010000017.1 GCA_024641365.1 Planctomycetota bacterium
CGTTAAACCACTGTTGAGCGCCAACCCAGAGCGTGGTCGAATTTGCACTTCAAACCCAGGTGGCACCGCTATTTGCAAGCCCGTCGGGATCAGCACCCGTTTACCCGGCAACACCTCCATCGGCTGTTCAATGGCCGCGACCAAATCGAGGCCAGCCGCCCCAGCCGTTGCATAGCTGGGTAACGTGAGCCCGGAGAAATGAGGCAAGGTAACAACGGAAACTTTCAGCATGGCAACGGATGGTTGGCAGGACCTCGAACATGGCAAGGACTGCATTTAAGCTGCGAGCTGCGAGCTGCGAGTTGGGGGCTTCGCCCTAGATGGGCCCAAGCACACCCTTTGCTCCATGCTGTAAATAGAAAGACGGACGCTCAAATACCTCGTCGCTCGCAGCACGCAGCTCGTAGCGACAAAGCACTCTTGCCCCCTTCCTACAGGCCCTAACCTGCGACGCCTTCGGAGAGTTGCATGCGTCTCAAGCGGTTGGAAACCTTTGGCTTTAAGTCGTTCGCTGACCGCATGGCGTTTGACTTCGAAGAAGGCATTACCGCTGTTATTGGACCGAATGGATGCGGCAAATCAAATATTGTCGACTCGATTAAATGGGTCATTGGCGAACAATCGGCTAAAGCATTGCGCGGCGAAGACATGACCGACGTCATCTTCAATGGCTGCGCTACCCGCCGCGGCATGGCATTTGCCGAAGTGACCTTGGTACTCGATCAAGTCGGCGTGCAATTAGGCATGCAGAGTGATGAAGTCGCACTAACACGTCGCCTCACCCGCGATGGGACATCCAGTTATTTTTTAAATGGCAAACCATGCCGCTTAAAAGATATTAAAGAATTATTTATGGATACCGGCGTTGGCACGGCCGCGTATTCAGTCATCGAACAAGGGCGCGTTGGCTTTATTTTAGAATCCAACACCAAAGACCGTCGCATTATTTTAGAAGAAGCTGCTGGTATATCGCGTTACAAAGCGCGCCGCAAAGTCGCACTACGTAAATTAGAACGCGTGGAATTAGATTTACAGCGCATTGGCGAAGTGTTGGGTGAAGTGAAGCGTCGAGTCAAAGCTGTGTCGCGGCAAGCACAAGCGGCTTTACGTTTCAAAGAATTAACTGAACAAGTACGTGAATTGCGCATGGCATTTGCGTTAGAAGAATTTGGTCGCTTGTCTGGTGAAATAAAAGAACACACCACACGGGTTGATGAATTAAATGCGAATAGCGCGGAAGTAGCTGCTCGTTTAGGTGAATTAGAAGCCGCGTTATCCACTGCTGATATTCGTTTAGTTCAATTAGAAAATGATATTCGTGCCCAGGAACAATTACGCGCCGATGCCCAAAGTCGCCGGGACGTTGCTGACACAAAAGCAAAAGATGCCAAATATCGTTTAGTCGAAATTGATCAGCAAGAAATTGATGACAAACAAGCATTAACTACGCTTGCCACAAAAATTGAAACCTTGACCGCAGAACACGCACAAGCCGAAAAAACTATGGCCAGTGTGGAAACGGGCGGTGAAGGTGACACCACATTAAATACCGCACTGACATCGAAGCGCGATGAATTAGATGCTGCGATGGCTGCAGTCGATTCGTTGGTTGCAGAAATTGAAGATGCCAAAGCCAAACAAGTTGAATGCCTGCGTGAAATTTCCCGCATTCAAGCTGAGCAAGGTCGCGTTGAAAGTGCTCGTAATGCCACCAGCGAACGGCGCAAACGTTTAGAGGATCGTACCGGCGGACAAACCGAATCATTAATCCAGGCACGCAGTTCAGAAGAAAAAGCACAATCAGCATTGGGTGAATTAATTGCTGGCGCTGCGGCACTACACACCAAATTAGATGAGCACATTCGTGCACGCGAAACGGCATTAGCTGAAGGCAATCGCTTAGACAATGAATTAAACGAAATTCGCCACCAAGAAGCACGCGCTGAAACTGGCATGCGCATGATGCAAGAACAAGAAAAACGCGCAGAAGGTGTTTTTCGTGGTGTAAAAGATGTCCTGCAGCAAATGGATAAATTCCCGGGCATCATTGGCATGGTGGCAGATTTATGTCGTGTGCCTGATGATTACGTCATTGCCATTGAAACCGCATTAGGCGGTCAGGCACAAAATATTATTACGCAGACGCAAGAAGCTGCTCGCGATGCAATTCATTTCCTCAAAAAAGAACGTCGCGGCCGCGCTACCTTCTTACCATTAGATGATATTCGCGGCGAAGAACGCGTTGACCAACGCTTAATTAAAGAACCTGGTGTGGTTGGCGTCGCAAGTCGTTTAATTGAGTATGACGAACAATACCGCAATGCCTTTGAACATCTGCTCGGTAATGTATTAATTGTCGAAACGCTCGACCACGCTATTCAATTACGCCGCAATCATCGTTTATCATGCCGCTTAGTCACAATTGATGGTGATGTCGTAAATGCTGGCGGTGCCATGACCGGTGGTCGCCAACATGGTGGTGACAATGGCGGATTGGTGTCACGTAAAAATGAGATTCGCAAATTAGAAGAACAACTCACTGAATTGGTGACGCGCAAACAACAAACCGGTACCGAACGCGATAAAGCGAAAAAAGAAGCTTTCGAACGCTCTATGCGCGTAGAAGAAACCCGCCGTGAAATTCAGCAAGCCGATCGCAATGTTGGCGAAGCCAAAGCTGAATTAATGAAAGCTGAACGCGATCGCTTACACTTAGAAGATGCGACCAGCAGTTTCGGCGCTGAATTACAAGAAATTGCCACTGAAATTTCAAACATTGAAACCGAAGCGCGCGATTTACTTGGACAACACGAATGGTTCTCTGCATTAGGTCGCAAACTGGAAGAAAACATCGCCAGCATGCAAACGACGTTGGATGGCAAAGCGGCACATCGCAATCACATTCAAGACGAAGTCAGTAATTTACGCGTGAGCGTTGCAACAACGCACGAACGCCAAGAAGCGGTACGCAATCATCTCAGTCATTTAGTGCGCAGCTTACAAGAATTAGAAGACCAAAAGAGCGAACGTGAACGTCGCCTTGCTGGCTTGGATACCAAGCGCGCTGAATTGCGTCAAATTCTTGAAGAAAATGCCAAAGCCTTTGACGTTGAATCCAAAGCCGTTGCCAGCATGGCAGAAGCATTGGATAAATTAATCAAAGATCGCGACAATACACGCAACAGTGTTGAATCTGAACGTCAAGAATCACGCGCACTGAACACGCGTCAGCGCGGACTGGAATCAGAGCGCAACCAACTGGAAGTAAAAATTAGCGAAGCGAAAGTGCGCATTGAAGGCCTGTCGCAACGCATCATGGACGATTTCCAACTCGACCTGGAAGAAGCGTTTGGCAATTATGAGCGCCCAGCCGATTTAGATTGGCCAAAACTGCGCGATGAATTAGCAAAAACCGAAAAAGAATTAGCCAGCTTAGGTCCGGTCAATTTAGCCGCGATTGATGAATTAGAAGAGGTCCAAGCCCGTGAAACGTTCTTAGACCAACAATTTAAAGATCTGACCCACGCACAAAATAAATTGCGTGAAATCATCGAACAAATTAATGACATCAGTCGCAAATTGTTTGAGCAGACATACCGCGATGTCCGCAAAAACTTCCAAGACCTCTTCCGTAAATTATTTGGCGGCGGTAAAGCAGACTTGGTCTTAGAAAAACCTGAACCGTGGGAAGAAACCTTACCAGATGGTCAAGTTATTAAGCACAAAGCTCCTCCATTGGATGTTCTGGAAGCCGGCTTAGAAATTGTCGCTCAGCCACCAGGTAAAAATCCAAAAATTATTACGCAATTATCTGGCGGCGAAAAAGCCCTCACTGCAATTGCGTTATTGTTTGCCGTTTACCAAACCAAGCCGAGTCCCTTCTGTATTCTCGACGAAGTCGATGCACCCTTGGACGAAGCCAACGTCGATGTGTACTGTAATATGTTACGAGAATTCGTGAAGGATTCACAATTTATTGTCATCACCCATAAAAAGCGCACCATGCAACGCGTAGATGCTATTTACGGCATTACCCAAAATGAACCGGGTGTGTCGACGAAGATCAGCGTGAAATTCGAAGATATTAGCAAGATTGGCGACACCGAAGGCGCAGAAGGCGAATTAATGCCAACCGTGCACGGCGCTGGACCATTTTCTGCAAAATAATAGCACTAAATTGCCTATAAATGAATAAATGCTAAGGCGCTGCTCTTTTTCGCATTACAATCGAACGAATTGCAAAGCGTCCGCTCGCATTGTTAGGACCGTTAATGGGATCTATACGAAGTGATTTGAGCTGCCCTTTAAATAGCGCCACATTAGACGTGGCAAATCGCAACGTTTGATATCCTGGGCCACTTAAACTCACTTCTCCTATTTTTTGATAACCATTTGATTGCTTCGTTGAAAAATATAATTCTGTTGGATTACTCTTATCTGCAGCCATGGTCACTTCAATAAAACCGACTTCATCTAAAATAATATTTATTCCTCCGCCCACAATATAGGCATCTTCATTCCTCACCACACCAACCATATCCGAACCAACGATTTTTAAATTAGCTATATTCATATTATTAGACCATGGGCCCAATCCATCTTTGAAATACCATTCATAGACAATTGCACCAGGCACACCCACATCAGCGGGAGGGGCAGGCGCAGGCTCGTTTGGATCAGTGGGTGCGGTCGGGTCCGTTGCTGTGGTTGGCGTTGTTTGTTTGGGCTTTAAGGCTTCAATTTTTTCATCTACTAATGCCAACACCGCATTTTGGCGATTTTGCAGTGTGATATATGCCAAAGTCCCCTTTAAATCATTAGCATAATCCAGTAGGGTCTTTTTCATAGATTCTAACTCTGCATTATCAGTTATTTTACCAATATTTTTCTCCATTTTATTCAATTCAGTGAGCATGTTTCGGGCAGCAAATGCCGCTTTAAAATAGTCTTCTAAATACGCAACGATTGCCTTATGTTCGCTGTTTAACTGCGCTTTCTTGAGCCATTCTTTGATCTGATAATCAGGCACCATCGTTTGACCAGATTTATAGACAAACGCTTCATAAATCGCGGCTGAAATTGCAGCGTCTTTTGATTGCGACAATGCGACTCTCGCCAAAGAAGCTCGTGTTGTTAATGATAATTTTTTAAATTGCACTTCTTGCGTTACACGCCCAGTTCCTAATTTAGATTCTAAAACAATAGCAGCGTCAGTAACGGAATTGACTTCATTTTCTCCCGCTTTGATGACTTCAATTTTTCTACCCTCATGTTCTTCTAAAATAAATTTTCTGCCGTCGCGTAATAGTTCAGCTCCCTTAACTTCGGCATCAATATTTTTTTCATGCAATACTATTATAGCCATATCCATCTCAATATGGTCTTTTACATTTTCATATTCCGGGTCATTCAATATTTTCTTCAAATAACTCTCGGCATAGGTAATGCGATCTTGAGTTACATCTGCATATAAACCGTCACGAACTTTTAAATAATCATCATATGAGATTTTTTCTTTTTCCTTAACCGGCTCTACGGCCTTTTGCTTTTCCGTCGTATCCGGCGTAACTTGTGCCGTTAGTGCAGGTTCAGGCTGCGGCGCCGGGGCTGAAACTGGTTCTGGCTCTTTTTCCTTATCGACTTCCTTGACCGCCACTGGTGATTGATCAATTGCTGGTGTTGAAGGATCAGCTTGCTTTTCAACCGTCGTATCCGGTGATTTTATCGCTGGCGTTGATGGGGTTGCTACCGTTGGTGAAGTTGTTGGTGATGTCTGCCCAGCACGCTTCGTTTCAGTTCCACGATCCTCGTTTTGCGCGATTGCTGGCTCAGAAGTTGGCTTCGCAGTCGGCTCTGATGTCGGTTTATTGCCAGACGACAATAAAAATGACATAATGCCAATAACAGCTACGACACCTGCGATAACAAAATATTTGACCGGTGACGATGAGTTAGTTGATGGCGCACGATTACCTGATGATGAAATACTTTTGCCTCTCGCCCGTGGTGCTGGAAGAGGGCCAGTGCGTGTCTTTGGCGATAGTTTATTGATGCCTTTTTCTTTATACGCACTAATCTTATCGTTTAGTTTTTCATTTTGAAATGGCACAGCAGTGAATGCGGCTAATAAAATGATATGAATTCGCCATTGGTATTCAAATTCAGCGACTTTGGTAAAATCATTCGATAGTGTGTTTCGTAATAGCTCCATTGAATCTTTATCAATTTGACCTTGAATAAAATCTTGAAGCAAGGACGGGAATAAACTTGATCCATCCATTAATGCCGGTTGGTTTTTAAATTCTCTATTATGTAATTCATAACGGGCCTTAAAAAGGCCTGCTACGATTTTATTGCGACTAAGGCCCGTTTTTTCGCTTAGCTCTTGTCCACGTAGGTTTGACCCATAATAACTTTCAATTATTTTTTTTGATTCGTCGCTTATTTTCGAAATTGCGGCTAAAAATCTTTGAGCGTATTCTATATTTGGTAGTAATTGTTGACGAAATTCTGATAATGCATTACGGACGACGCCGTGCATAAGCACATCCTGCCGAGCCACTGTGTCTTGTTCACAATTTTCTAACAAAGATTTTATTTTCGGCTTAGCGGCGACCAATAATTCTGAACTGTCCAAAGTAGTTGGTAATTCTGCCAAAATAGCAGAGTGCAGACTAACGAGATGTTCCCACGAATCGACATAGGTGCCGAGGTATAACGCTAACACGCGCATAGGCGTTAACTCTAGCCAGGATTCATCGTTAAATTGCACGCCCAAACTCCATAACTAGATGATTCTACCACAAGATAAGCCGTATTTGAAATAAAAATACATAACTCCTATTTGCATTACAATCAGAGCATCCGCTAATACAAACGCTAATACATTTCTCATAATACAGCTCTATCAGGAGGATAGGACTCTTCTAGATACATTGATGCTGTAATAATATACGATCTACTTGTACTAGACAAACACCGGATGGAAATGGAAGCAATCAAGAAACAGCTCCCAAGCCCATTCCGACAAGACCTTCCATCTAGGTGCTTATTTTTTGTAAGCCTAGCAGGCTGCTGAAAGAGTTGCCTGCGGGGGTTGACGGGGGCCGTCTTGCCCGTCAGTTAAGAGTCTGTTTTAATAAATTGCGGGAAAATCGCGACTGCACGTCGCCCCACAATGTATTAAAACCTAGCAGGTCGGTGTTTTTCAGCAGCCTGCTAGGTTCGTTTGGGCCCCGTTAAGTCATGCCATCGCCTAGGTTAGCACCTCACCCGAAAAGACAGTAAATCACCAGGCAGGAATAGACAGACACTGAAACAAACAGTCACTGCAATAGACAAGTCCCAAAAAGCTTACTCGCATAAATTCAGACTTTCGCATCAATTGAATTAATTCCTATTTATATCTTTACGCAAGCTTTTCAGAGATGCATGAAAATTTATTCGGGCAACAATGTCAGAGTAACACGACGCACATCCATAAGAACGTGATTCGGAGCCGATAATGCAGTGAGCGTCAATGCGCCACTACCTTTTTTTAGGTCCATGACGCCGTAATCCCAACTTTTAAATGATTTCATCTGCGACTCCGCTTTGGGACGCTCAATCGTATCTTGATTAGTATTGAGTGGCGGATCCCATGCTTCCGAAATTGTACCTGCTAAGTGTGTATCATTATAACGTAATTCAATTTGCGCTCCGACCGCAGCCGTTGGGGCCGTATAATCTATGGTCACCTGATAGCGTCCGGATGTAACAACATCGATTAACCACACCATAGACCCATTCGTGTCTGTCCAATTAACAAAATAGGAACAATTTGGCGCGCTGCTGCTGCGCTTTATACCATCATGCGGTTCACCGTCTCGCGCAGGTAACATCGTTATAGGGAATTCCTTATACCCTACTTCAATGGGGCGCTGATCGACAGAAACGCCTTTCTTTTTGGGTGGTAAGTTTGCCGTTACTTCTGTGCTCCACGCATTAACTGCCTGTTGTAATTTTTCGGCAAGCTCCGGTTCTTTCTTATTAATTGGCTCGGTCTGACCGGGATCTGCAATCATGTCATATAAATTACCCTTCGCATCCAAGCGGTGCTGCTGCGTTCGCACACCGTTCTTTCCACCCCACGTTGTAAACAACATACGGTCTTCCCATTGCACGTTTTGTTTGCGTAATAAGGGCGATAAATCACGGCCATCCAATGGCTTGTCACCAACGCGACTAACTTCGGTTAGCGCTAGTAGAGTGGGCAATAAATCAATGGCTCCAGCTATTTGCGTTACGGTATGACCAGCTGGTAGATGATGTGGCCAGCGCATTAAACAAGTGGAACGAATGCCCCCCTCATCAGTCGATCCCTTTCGTCCCTTCATTCCACCATTATAGCGATAACTATTCGGACCATTATCAGAAAAATACACTATAATTGTATCATTTTGTAATTGTAAGTCGTCTAATTTTTTTAATACACGACCGACATTCCAATCTTGATTTTCTACCATGGCCAATGCGCATCGCGTGTGTTCAGCTACTTCTTGTTTTGGCTCCGTCGCCGATTGTGTTATAGGCATGTCTTTAAAGTGGTTCCAATTTTCTGCTGGAGCTGCCCACGGTGAATGTGGTGTGCTAAATGGAATGTAACAAAAGAACGGTTTATCCTTATTTGTTTCAATAAAGTGCAGTGCTTGGTCAGTACAAATATCAACTATATAACCCGTCGTCGTTATCATTTTACCATTATGTTCTAATGGCGGATTAAAGTACTCGCCCCAATGTCCTGATGTGTGTCCAAAATATTCCTGAAACCCACGTGCCATCGGATGATAAGGCCACTGACTACCATTATGCCATTTACCAAAAGCACCCGTTGCATAACCAGCAGCGTATAATGCATCAGCAATAGTCTTTTCATCCACATTGAGTCGTTCTTGCCCTGTCGACACACCGCGCACACCGCCGCGTTGATGATAGCGACCCGTTAAAAACTCTGCGCGCGTAGGCGAACAAACCGAACAAACATAAAAACGATCTATGGTGACGCCTGCCTGTGCAATAGAGTCAATATTTTTAGTGTTAATCTGTTTATTGCCATTGTGGCTATAATCACCCCAACCGGCATCATCAGCTAAAAACACTACTACATTTGGTTTTTTGTCCACCGCCAGCAAACAAACACATGACAAAATAAATACCGCAAATGTGTGCAAAAATCGCATCGTATTTTCCTCTCGCTTTAGAGCATCATAGATAATTGAAACATATACTAAAGTTGCTTTACGTTGTTTATGCATGATGTGGTCACAAGACCCCAATTAAGCACTATTTTAATTGGGCAGACGTTATCGCGATACAAATTGTATTTTCATTGTCGTGAATTTCTACAACGCTCTTCGTATGCGTCTTCTGCAATGACAGCGGCCACCTGCTAGCGTAGCGACTCGTTAACGCTAGCATGTTTGCTATGAATACCTCTGCATCTTATAGCGATTTACGCGGTCAAACTATTCTTATCACAGGCGGCGCTCAAGGAATTGGAGCCGCATTAGTCACGGCATTTGCAGAACAACAGGCACGTGTGGTATTTTTAGACAAAGCAAAAGAACCAGGCGAGGAGCTGCAAAAACGCTTACGAGCCAATAAATATGATGTAGCCTTTTATGCAGTTGACCTCACTGATGAAACAAAACTTGTCAGCACTCTGCAAAATGTCTTGGTCAGTCACGGTGCTCCATACGCGCTAATCACCAATGCTGGTTTTGATCCACGTTTTACCATTACCGACATGACCACCGATTCGTGGGAATCGTTATTTAAACTTAATGTAGGACATGCATTTATTACCAGTAGAACGTGTTTACCTGCCATGATCGCCGCACAGCGGGGCAGCATTATTATGACGTCTTCTGCTAATATCTGGCTCGGTGGTGATCGCTTGGCTTGCTACACCGCCACGAAAGCAGCACTTATGGGATTTGTTCGTTCATTGGCTGCTGAGGTCGGTCGGCATCATATTCGCGTTAATTCAGTTGCTCCTGGTTGGGTAATGACCGAACGACAAATGCAGGACGTCGCCACGGAAGCGGACCGTACTTGGCTTGTTGAAAAAGGGCAATTATTACCATTTCTTTTGCAGCCAGCCGATATGGCACCCACCTTTTTATTTTTAGCCTCTGATGCGTCTCGTGCCATCACACGACAAACCATTTTAGTCGATGCTGGGCTAACGAAGGGATAAACATGTCAGGCAGCCCAATCGCACACTGAGAGCTGCATAAATCTGCACTGGAGATTATTGGTCTTGAGTTGTCCCTTATCTTTACCAGAGAAAAGAGTATAAAGATCAACATCAATCTCCATTACACTCATAAAAACTACTCATATCTGCATACGTCATTCGTATAGTTGCTCTGCTTGCATGTGACGTCTAATTCAACGATTGACCAACCGTGCCGATGTGCACCGTTCGTGCATGCGCTCGCTGCGATATCTACCGGCATTATTTATTTATGCCTGTCTCTCTACTGCCTCTTGGGGAGAAGATGTGGATGTCAATGCGCTCTATAATACTGGCGTTCAACATTTTTATGCCGCGAAACCAAAAGAAGCGCTTGCATCTTTTGATGCAATGATCGCCGCAACTCCCGCAATTAAACCGCAATTATGGCAACGTGGCATTGCATTATATTACACGAATGATTTTAAAAGTGGTCGTGAACAATTTGAAATCCACCAAACCGTCAATCCGCGCGATGTGGAAAATGCCGCGTGGCATTTTCTCTGTGTCGCAAAAAGTGAATCGCTCGAAGCTGCACGCAAGGTGTTCATACCCATTGCGGGCGACTCACGTGTTCCTATGACGGAAATCCATGCGTTGTTTGCTGGCACCGGTACAGAAGATGCCGTTATGAAAGCAGCCAATGATGTCAGCTCTGGCAACTATGCATTACGTAATCAATTGTGTTACGCCCATTTATATCTGGGACTCTATCATGAAGTAATTGGCAATGCGGATAAAGCGAAAATGCACATGCTCAAAGCCGCAAACGATTATAAGATGACGCATTACATGGGGCGCACCGCACAGGTACATGTGACATTACGTGGCTGGGATAAGTAAAACATATAATATGCTTGCTTGTTAGCAGTGGTTTGCCCTCATTTGATGCCGTTCTCTCGGTTCTGTAATTGCCGTCGTGCATCACACGGAAGTGCATTCTACACCGGTCCCAGGAATAGGACTTAGTCTCCCATATAGTCAGAAAATGGTACACTGCAGGAGATATGATTAACCAACGCTCGGTGCTAAGTCGCTATTTTTCTGCCATCATAGCTGTTTGTTTAGCAACTACATTACTCGCGTTATTTTTTATTATTACAGGTCTACCTTTACCTGCCGTCGCTATTTTTTTAATAGCAATTGGATTTAGCGCTTGGTTTGGCGGTGCTGGTCCCGGGATTCTTTCTTTATTATTGAGTGTTGTTATTTCTGACCAATTACGTCAGTCGATGTTCCCAGAAACTGAGCTCATTCAACGCTTGATTGAAGCTTTTGCCTTGGTTATTGGGGGCATATTAACCATGGCAATGATGATTTTTCGGGCCACACAAGCGAAATTTCAAATTGAACGTGAACTAGATGCTAGTGAACGACGCCGTACTGAGCAAAATTTATTACAAGAACGTCATCGCATGCAGGTCTTATTAGAAAATTCACCAGACCGCATTTATTTTAAAGATTTAAAATCACGCTTTGTACTGGTCAGCCCTTCATTAGTATGGAATTTCAAAAAGAAAACAGCAAGTGAAGTGATTGGGAAAACCGATTTTGACATTTTTACTGTCGAACACGCTCAACCTGCATTCGATGATGAACAAGAAATTATTCGCACTGGAAAAGCAATTATAAATAAAGAAGAAAAGGAAACATGGCCTGATGGACATGTAACCTGGGCATCTACCACCAAGGTCCCGTATCGCGATCCTGATGGCACTATCGTTGGCACCTTTGGCATCTCTCGAGATATTACAGTACAAAAAGAAGCGGAGGATTTGCTTCGCCAAGCAAAATTAGAGGCTGAAGCGGCAACCTTGGCGAAAAGTCAATTCTTAGCGAATATGAGTCATGAATTACGCACACCACTTGGTGCCGTGGTTGGTATGGCAGAAATTTTACTCGAATCAGGCTTAAATCCTGAACAACATGAATTTGCAGAAATAATTCATAATTCAGGCAATGGCTTGGTTGCCATGTTAAATGATATTTTAGATTTCTCTAAAAACGAAGCTGGTCATATGGATGTTGAAACCATTCCTTTTGATTTGTATTTAGCTATTGATGAAGTTGTTCATTTGCATGCCGCTAATGCAGAAAATCATGCTCTAGAACTAATCGAACGTATCGCCCCAAAAACGCCAAATCGACTGATTGGTGATCCCGGCCGTTTACGGCAGATATTGAGCAATCTGATTGGCAATGCTATAAAATTTACTGATGCTGGCCACGTTTATATTGATGTCAGTGGCACCGTTGCTGATGACAATAAGGTGCAGCTCACAATTAAAGTTATTGATACTGGAATCGGCATCGAAGCCGATAAATTAAAATCAATTTTCGATAAATTTACCCAAGCCGATAATTCAATGACGCGACGTTATGGTGGAACTGGGCTAGGCTTGGCTATTTGCAAACAATTAGCTGAAGGCATGGGTGGTTCATTAGCAGTTGAAAGTACCGTTGGTGAGGGATCAACATTTATACTTAACATATTTTTACCTATCGCCAATGCGACAGCAACAGCTTTGCCTGTAGATGTCGATATTACTGGCGTTCGCGTGATGATTATTGAAGCAAATGCTGTCCATCGTCGCGTCATGGAAGAGCAGGTACAATCATGGGGATGTGACTGTATTTGTTTTCAAAATGCTCAAAATGCCATCGCGGCTGAAAAAACCAATCCGAGTCATGTCGCTATTATCGATGCACATTTACCTGATATGCATGGTTTAGATTTGGGGCCCTTATTACGCCGTCAACAAAGTGGCGAACAACTCGGTCTTATATTATTGACGTCAATTGGGCAACGTGGTGACGCAAAAATGGCTGAATCCGCAGGGTATAATGGTTATTTAGTAAAGCCGGTGAGGCAGGTCGATTTACGTGACGCCATTGGAGCAGTGCGCCAAGCACAAAAAGCAAATACATTGACTGGCATTGTTACGCGCCACAGCCTCGCTGAAAATCGTGGGCATAGTTCATCAAAACGTCGTAAGCGCACCGATCGCATGAAACCTAAATTACCTCCTAAAAACCCTGAGTCACAATAATTAATTATAAGGGTATTTTTTATGCGGTCGTTTGGTGTTATTTAAACAAAATTTTTCTGCCATGGATGTCCAACACAACGCGTAATTTTTTTAGGATAGGCAGGCCAATAATACATTGATATTTTTTAGTAAAAACATTTTCCATTTCCATGGTGATGGCATCTTTTAGAACAAGAGAACGTTCCGCGATGGTCATGGTGCATGATTTAATAACTTTATAGCCTGCATGTCCGCCAGCTGTCCCTGCTTTATTTTGTTGAGACTGACTTGCGAGCCCTAATTCAGCAAACAGTTGTGGGCCAATCACGGCTGACGCATTACAGCCGGTATCGATAAGTGCAAAAACCGTTTTGTCATTGAGCTTTAATTTTAATACCCAATGTTCATGTTGGCCATATTTTAAAGCCTTTACAGCCTGCCGGTATTTAATCGTGGGCATACTAATTCCAGTATTTTTACTCAGCGTAGAAGCGGTTTTCTCTGCGCTCATACATTAACAGGCGATCCCTTGTTAATGCTTAACTACCGCTGGTTTACCCATTGGCTGTCCCACACCTTTTAATAATTCATCAAACCAGCCGGTGGTAATATCGAATGGCTTTCCGCCTTTGATGCGCGGAAATTCGATAGCACGTAAAATGTTGTTATTGTCTTCGTCGTGACCGATAACGCCGGACTCTCCGCGCAATCCACAATCAACCGCTAAATCAACCATGCTTTTTATTAAACGTAAATCTTCAGCATTAGCGGCAGCAGCACGGCAATAATAACCAGATTTTTGCACTAAGGTTTTTTCTGCTCCTATTAATTTCGCAAATTGTTTTGAAAACCATGATCCGACATTGACTTTATCTAAACGCACATGTCCAAAAGCATCGCGTTCTATTTCTTCTCCGCGTGATTCCATTTCAGCAACAATTGATTCTAAGCCCGCACCTTCACTGACAAAAATATTCACACAATCATTACGATCCATTGCTAATTTTAGCCGTTTTGCCTCGGCAGCTATATCAATTTGCATTTCTGGGATATAAACCGCATCAATGTCTTGATGATTACGATCTAAATTAAAACTGGGTAAGTAATCTTTCCGCATCAACCATTTTCTATAGACGCGAGCAGTTTCCGCAGTTAGCCAACCACAATTACGCCCCATGACTTCGTGGATAATTAACATCCGAGGGTTTGCACTTTGTTCGTTGACTACATTACCAAAAAAGTGCGCTCCCTCTTCAGCTGCTGTCCATGCGCCTAAAGATTGACGAATCGGAAATACGTCATTATCGATAGTCTTTGGTAAACCGACAACCGTTAAGTCATAATTGTTGGATTTTAAATATTTAGCGAGATCGGCAGCCGTTGTATTGGTGTCGTCACCACCAATGGTGTGTAAAATAGTAATACCATCCTTGGTCAATTGTTCTGCGGCAACTTTTAATGGGTCTTCGCCTTCTTTAACCAATCCTCTTTTGACGCAATCTTTTACATTGGTTAATTTAACGCGGCTATTACCGATCGGTGATCCGCCATGGCGGTGCAGAATCCCGGCGCCGTCACGAACGGTTTGCGTTACTTTGACATGTTCACCACGTAATAAACCTTGGTAACCTCCAAGGTAACCAATGATTTCTATATCCGGCGTTAAATCGGTGTAGCGCTCAATTAATCCACCAACTGCCGACGATAAACATGGCGCCAAACCACCAGCGGTGAGCATTGCTACTTTATGTTTTTTAGGTGATGAGGACATGGTTGACTCCGCATGTGGTTAGCAGGGCGAGGCGTTGTAGCGATACCAACGCATCTGACTATGGCTAATATCGACCGGTGCTACGCACGTCGTTTCGAGATTGAAACAAAACTATACATTGCGCACTAAAACTGCGCTAGCGCACTAGAAGAAGTTACTGATTACTGTCATGAACTGATCAATGAAAACGATAGACAACTTGCATGGCCCCAATTCTAGATGCGCTTGTTAATTGTCACAAATGCGAACAGTTATCTTCGGTCTTTCTGAAACTAATCGCCCTGTTTTGTTCACCTATTTGAGCAACTGCATCAAACCGGAATCCCGTAATAGTTGAGCAATTTGTGACGCTGGTAATGTCCCTTCCAATACCAATTGCTCAGGTAGTCCTGTTTTAATATTACATTCAATCGACACTTGCGGTAGCCCTGGTTGTTGTTCGCCACCTAATAATAAAACTAAGGTGCGCACATACGGTGTTAGGTTGGTTGTAAACACGACTATTCCAGAGGCCCCTTCCGGCGCACCAATGGTCATACTTTTTTCAGAGATAGCTGTTGCCGCCACTGCTGCATCTTGAGCGCTTGATTGGACAGACATTAAAAAGCGTTCATTCGCAACTAAAACAGAATCTATATCGCCTTCTTTTTCTCGGTATCCTGTGGCAACGCCGGCAGATACTACTTCACCAATTTTACCAGTAATTGTTTGCGATAATAATGTAATAAGCGATAAGACCTCTTGTGCCTTGGGTTGATCACTGATGTAACGGGATTCACCAACCACTTTACCATTCGCATGTGCAATATCCGCACTGTAAGCGAATGGACCTGCGCGATCTGCTAAGGCCCATAAGGCTGTCCAATTTTCTTCCACTAAGGGGGTCCAACGATCACCAGCCTTTGCCTTTACTAATGGTAAAAAAATATGACCAAGCTGTTCCGCCTGACCTTGCCAACGAATATTTCCTGCCGCATTTAGCATGGAATCTTGGGAGCGAACGATTGACAAAAGTCGTGATGGTTGATTGCGTTGATTTGAAATCCAGACCGCTAGTTGGCTTTCAGGTAATGCCTGAACAGATAAAGAAAAATGTAAAACACCTTGGTGATCTGGACTCACAGATAATTCAATGTTTTGGATTTGATTGATAAATGCATTCCAACCCGCAGCAATTACAGATCCAAGCCAAGCAGTATTATTTCCAAATGCTGCTAATCCTTTTGCTGCCTCATTTTCACTATTAAAAATGGTATCGCTTATTTGAAATTGTTTAACATAATCTGCGTTTGCGCGAAAAATTAATGGGGCTTCAGTGATTGCAGGTGGTAATTGATAGGCGGCTAATGCTCGACATTCAGCAATATTCCCTGCTAAATAAGCAGCTCGGTCACTGACCAGTAATCGGTATTCTATGAGCCCATCATTGCCATTTTGTGTATAGACGACCGTCCCTTCACGTTCATTAACACGAATTAATGGTGAGTCTTCTCCAAACGACGCACCAAAATTATCTAAAAATAATCGACGGTCACTTAATGGGACAATCGCCACCAGCTTTGGCTCTTTTGCTCGCCAACCCATGAGTGCAGGGCGTGATAAATCGATGCCATCCAATGTGCGTGAACGAAATAATAATCGCGCCATACCAGCACGCATAGGAGTCGGGTCGATACCCAAGCCAGCAGCAAATTGTGTTGTTTCACGATCTAATAATCGCGGATCATTAACTTTTAAAACCGCTAACGTTGAACTTAACGGATTGTTAGCATCTTTCACTTCTCCAGCATTCGCCGTTAGTGATAAAGCAATCATTGCAGTAATCGTTGCAGTAACAGTACAGAGAACTGTTTGCAATTTTGTTCTCATCAATGGTAACTGCATAAAGCACGCTCCTACCAGACAAAGGTAACCACCGCTACACGGTGTCGCAAGTCCACTCACCACCACTGCACGAATCACCGTGCCACAGCTACCTATGCCAAGGCTGAATTCGTCTCTGGAACATCGTTCAATTATTCACAATTGATAC
Source organism: Planctomycetota bacterium (assembly GCA_024641365.1). Next base: position 17,109 of record JAHEDF010000017.1, read on the forward strand.
AAATTGAGGTTTGAGCGCATTGGAAATGAGGAGTGCGCTTTGTTACACAAGTGTTCTTAGCGTCGTATTTACTTTGCAGCTGGTCGCACATCGAAACGCAAGATCAAAAGCGACTCAGCAATATCTGCTTCTCGCATTGGCGTCACTTCCACATGCCAGTGATCCGCTGTCGCCGAACGTGATGCTGCTACGACTGTTCCCAGAACTAACCCAGGTGGAAAACGCCCTTGCGTGCCTGCTGTAACCACCTGTTGCCCCGGTTTCACCACTAAGTCGCGACGCTCTTCAATGTAATCTAACATCAGCAATCCTCGCTTACCAACACCACTGAGCACGCCCTCAGCGATAATGGCCTCTTCACCCAGCAAAGCCGCAGGAACACGACTCTCACTATCCGTTACTTGTTGTACCAAGCAGCGGCCTTCCTGCACACCAACCACGGTACCAACTAACGACCACCCCAGACAAACAGCCATGCCAACGCCAACACCATCAACCGCCCCAGCATCCAACTCGCAATAGCGGCGGCCTTGCCTCAAGGTGCGGGCAATAACGCGTGCTCGCACCATCACCGCTTGTTCTGGCGGAACCCCACCTTCGCCTTTTATCGACAAATAATCTTGTAATCGTGAGCGTAAAATCGCGTTTTCTGCGTTAATGCGCACCATTTGTTCTGACATGTGCAACAATTGTTCACTTGGCGTGAGCGTTGGTGCTGATGAATGCAAGCCCGCTTGTATGGGAGTTCCTAGCCAACCGAGTGGACCACGCGCAAAAAGCGTCCATCCGGCCCATGATAAGACGCCAGTCATAACAAAACCGCTTCCTATCCACCACCATGTGCGCGAGCGTGCGTTCATTGTTTACATGGTGTGCACAAATCCCGGCGCAGGAAGAGCTTTTGCTGCAAAAATATGTTACTATAGTAAAGAGTATCCTACAGCATAGGGACTTATACAAGCAGTGAGCAACGGTCACGGACCTTGTTTTTTCCTGCTGATAACATTCACTCGTTTTTCATAAAAACGACTGATAAGGACGTCAGTGAAATGACAAACTCGTTACACATTATGGTGGTCGATGATCGCCCTGATAGTGTTTTATTTCTTACCGAGTTTTTATTGGCTCGTTCGCACACGGTTGAAACGTGCAGTTCCGGTGCTGAGGCCTTGGAAGCCATCATGAGCCGGCAACGCACACCACATACATTTAATTTGTTAATATGTGATGTGGCGATGCCAGGTATGGATGGTATTGCGTTAGCAAGAGAGCTGCGACGACGCAACGTGCTCATCCCGATTGCGCTCTATACTGCCTACAGCGCTATGCATTCTAATTTAAATAAGGATGCGGAAGAAATAAAAGCGCTTGCAGTATTACATAAACCGCTCGAATTGCGGCGCATAGAAAATGTACTCAAAGAAGTCTTGCATAATCGCTATAGCACGGGCACGCAACGAAAAGAAAAAGACCAACCATTTTTTGGAACGTCACGCGTAGCCCGACCTGCGACGGAAACCATTCGCAAACAAACCATAACTCCTGAAGAAATGACTGATCCTTTATCTGGCGGTTACGCACTCGAACCGCGCACGCCTGGACCATTACCAACGCCGCTGCCAATGGATGCACCATTACCGCCGCAATTTCCTCCACCCATTCGAACGCCGTTACCATTTCCTATTGATCGTCATGATCCGGCCACACGTTCGATGCCGTCATTTAGGACTCCCTTGCCACAATCACCACAAGAAAATGACGGTACCGGCCGCCCCATGAATCCAAAATTCCGGACACCACTGCCATTTTTACAAGGCGAGCAACCTCCAATTGCGCCACCTGTAATTCCGCCACAAGTCGCATCTGCGCCACCCATTCGGTATTCTACATCCGATCCAAAACGGCGAACCCCGCCACCATCTGATCAAGACCTCCCCTTTCCGACAACGGCATTTATTCGACGTAGTGTCAAGGGTCCAGCTAAAGATGGAGCTGGACAGTCATTAAAAGGAACTAATAAATTTTCTTCACATCAAGAACCAGGCCCAGTAACCGCACGCATACGACGCACCGTTACTGGTTCTTATGCTCCGCCTATTGGGGGCAATGATGAAAAACCACCACCCGCTGCAGGTCCAACGCGTGCTGTTGCCTGTGCGCATTGTAATAAAATATTTATGGTGGCCATTCGCAGTGCTACTTACACATCCGTGTGCGTGCATTGTGGGCAAATGAATCGCATTGAACCGCTTTAATTATGCCTAGGCGTGGTATGATTAGAAACACCACTGCGGTTTAATTACATGTATGTCTGAAACTATACACGAAGCAGTCGCTGCATTTATTTCCTACATTCGTGATGCACGACAAGCGAGTGAACACACCTTACGCGCCTATACTCATGAGCTAAACAATTGGTTACTGTGGTGCGATAAACAACAATCAGAACCTATTCCAGTTGCTCAACTCGATGCCATGTTGTTGCGCATGTGGTTAGCTGATCGCGCAGCTGGTGCTAACGATCAAAAATCTCCTTCGGCTGCAACTTTAGCTCGCAGCGTCGCCGCATTACGTGCCTTTGGAAAATTCTTGGCTACCAGCGAACGGTTAGGCGGTAACCCCGCTGCCTTGTTGCGATCACCACGCGTAAAAAGAAAATTACCGCATTATTTAGAAAGCCACGATTTAGAAGCGCTCCTGCAAGCACCAACTGGAGACGATGAGGCTGCGCTTCGTGACCGCGCAATTTTAGAAGCGCTGTACAGTACAGGCATGCGTGTTGGTGAATTAGTGTCCTTAAATGATCGACAAATAGATGTTATTGGTGGTGTTGTGGTAGTACGTGGTAAAGGACGTAAAGAACGACTCGCGCCATTAGGGCGTCCAGCAGTTCGTGCTATAGAAGCGTACCGTAAATTGCGAG
>JAHEDF010000322.1 GCA_024641365.1 Planctomycetota bacterium
GAATAAACTAGACGAACCCACCCGCCGCGCTTTCATGGCGACTGTTGCTAAGACGGCACTTGGTGTTTCGTTAGTGCCAGTAATGAGTAATGCTGTGCGAGCGGTTACTCCTGAAAACGAACGATTTTCTGGTAAGCGAAATAAACCGGCAAAACGTTGTATTTATTTATTCATGTCTGGAGGCATGAGTCATGTTGATACCTTAGATCCCAAACCGGGTACAGCATCATCTGGTCCATTTAATGCGATTAAAACCGCAGCAGATGGCATTCAATTAGGTGAACATTTACCTCTGTTAGCCAAACAGATGAAACACGCCGCAATTATTCGCAGTGTGACGTCTAACCAAGGTGCCCACGAACAAGCGCGCTATTATATGCGCACCAGTTTTGCGCCACGTAATACCGTCCGGCATCCGAGCATGGCTTCGTGGTTAAATTATTTTGAGTCATCAGACAAAGATGCCTTGCCTAGTGCCATTATGGTAAATGGCGATGGGCAACATCCATTATCTGGTTTTTTAGAATCGAAATTTTCGCCGTTGCCAATCGGTGATCCTAAAGCGGGTTTAAAAAATAGCGCGCCGCCCAAAGGTGTTGATATGAAAGAAATGGGTAATCGCATCGATGTGTTAGGTCAATTAAATAAACAGTACTACGCTAAATATAACCAAAAGGCGATGCGCGCACATCAAGATATGTATCATGATGCTGTGAAGTTAATGAACTCAAAAGATCTTGAAGCATTCGATATTTCAAAGGAACCAGTAGATGTAGTAAAGGAATATGGTGATCATGCTTTTGGTGAAGGCTGCTTGTTGGCGCGTCGTTTATTAGAAAAAGGGGTGCGATTTGTCGATATTACCTTAGGTGGATGGGATACGCACGACGATAATTTTAATCGCTTAGAAGAAAAATTACCTATTTTAGATCAAGGAATTTCAGCATTAATTAGTGATTTAGATAAAAAAGGCATGCTGGAAGATACCCTCATTTGCTTAGCATCAGATTTTGGTCGCAATCCACATATTAACAATACCAGCGGTCGCGATCATTATCCGAAAGCATTCTCAAGTTTACTTGTTGGTGGCGGCATTAAAGGCGGAATCGTATATGGCGGTACGAGCCCAGATGGCACTGAAGTTGCGGAAAACAAAATTGAGGTACCAGACCTCAACGCGACTTTAGCTTATGGCCTCGGTTTACCATTAGATAAAGTTGTTACCTCACCAGATGGCCGTCCATTTACAGTGGCAAATAAAGGAAAGCCTGTTGCGGAACTTTTCACAAATTAATTTGCAAATAATAATGCCTCACGAAACCGCCATGATGATGCATCATGGCGGTTATTTTTTGAACTTCATCTGAGATAGACTTATGTTACATGACTAAACATCGTTGGTATGATGTTTGTCAGAATATTTGATTATGCTTTATTTTTAAACAAACAACTCTTCAAATGAGATATATTGTGTAATTTTATCGCGAGAAGTTGTTACGTGGGGTTACATTATCAATCTGCTGTAATGGTATAAACTGCTTATCGGCGCTTTGTAAGAGCTTCACACGATTAAAAGTTGCATAAAAATAATGACTGTTTTATGCAACTGTCATTTAGGAACATTTAGGAGCATTTAGGAGAAAATTATGGCAGAATCCACCAATACCACTGAACCCGTTGTCCGCGAATCTATTTCATGGATGAATGCAAGTTATTGGATATCACAACCGTGGCTGCAACATACCATCGCGGCTTTAGTTGCTCTATGTATAGCTGTGGTGATATGGCGCATCTTGCATCGCGGGATAGGACTGCTGTGTCGTAAAAATGCGTGGTTGAGAGACATCGAATTATTAGTTAATCGTGTCGCACGCTGGGTTTACTGGATGGTTGCCGCATTGTTTATATTACAACAGGCTGGCGTTGACACGAGTAATTTATGGACAGCAATAACTGCAGCCTTGGCTATGGTGGCAATTGGATTTATTGCGGTCTGGAGTATTTTGAGTAATGTAGTTGCATCAATTTTGATCTTAGCAAATAAGTTATTTAAGGTAGATCAAGATGTGGAAGTTATGGAGGCGCCTGGTGGATCAAGTGTTCGTGGAAAAGTACGGTCAATTGAAATAATGTTCACTGTAATCGAAGAAAAGCATGAAGACGGCGGAGTCTCATTGGTGAAAGTTCCAAATAATGTATTTTTTCAAAAACTAACGCGAGTGCGAAGCGCCAAATGATAAGTGATGTAACCTGATTACCGAGGCTTCAGAATGCATCGGTAATCAGCATTATTTACTCAGCATGATTTGCGCAGTTTTTCTGTCTTTATTTGGCTGGGCCTCAACTTTGACGAACAAGTAATGCACATGCATTTTTTCAGCAAAGGCTTTTGCTAGTTTTTCGTAGTGCTGAAACTCGCAAAAAGAGTTCTCGGTAATTTGCAATTCGCTCAGGGTAGTCTGTATGTCATTGTCATCAACATTGGAAACGATTACTGAGCCAATTGTATAACGATTGCGAGGTTTAATAAAATAAGTTACCCGTACCCCGCCTGGGATATAGTTTACTTTAGATTTTGTGCTGGCATCCAAATAACCATAATCAATTAAGCCAGCAGTTACACGATCATCATCTAAAAGCTCTTTGTCATAGGCGCTATTCGTTGGCAATCGGAGTTCTTTTGTAATAATCTCTTCTGCGATGCTTTCAGGTAGGCCATCAAAACGAATTTCGACAACCGTTTGCGCCCACATGCAATTACTGCACTGCGTCACTAAAAGTACAAAAACCATGCATAACTGGCGAGACATAGGTAGAGATGTCTTGACCATGAAAAGGTAAACCTGACAGAGTTAAACTCATTGGTCTCATTGCTTGTATAACCCAGCATGGCAATCGTGTTATTGACCTGAAGCGTTCTTACAGCTAGGTCATTTGCGGAGACCACTATGCGACAATATCGCTTTGCGCCCAATGGTGAACAATTTCAATTAGAAATTATTGACGTACCAGAACCATGTCCGGAAGCTGACGAGGTGCTGATTCGCGTGCAAGCGTGCTCACTTAATTACCGTGATTTAGTGATGCTACGAAATGAACGGAAATTGCCTGTTGGTGGTTTAGTGCCACTCTCTGATGGTGCGGGCGAAATAATAGCTGTTGGAAAAGATGTGAAGCAACGCTCCGTTGGTGAAAGAGTGGTTGCTGATTTTTTCCGTCAGTGGCCCCACGGTCGCTTTAGCAAAGCAGCAATGGATTCAGCGCAAGGCGGCGCGGTTGATGGGATGTTAAGTGAATTAGTTGTTTTACCGGCAGATGCAGTAACACCAATTCCCCAACATTTATCGTATATTGAAGCCGCGACCTTACCATGCGCTGGACTAACTGCTTGGAATGCGTTGATGACGCGTGGTAATGTAAAGGCGGGAGATTCGGTCTTAGTTTTAGGAAGTGGTGGCGTTTCTATTTTTGCGCTGCAAATTGCGCGCGCGTGTGGTGCAACTGTTTATGCAACGACCTCATCATCACATAAAATTGATCAATTAAAAAAACTGGGTGCCCATCATATTATTGACACGAGTAAACGTCCAGATTGGGAAGCGGCGATTTATGAGATGACGGATAAAAAGGGTGTTGATCACATTATTGAAGTCGGTGGTGTTGGTTCTTTAGAGCGTTCCATTAAAGCCATCGCACATGCTGGGCATATTGCATTGATTGGCGTTTTAGCTGGGGCACAACCACCGACAAATTTATTTGTCTTGGCGCATAAAAATGTAACCGTGAGCGGAATTTATGTTGGTTCCGTCGAGCATATGGCCGCAATGAATAAATTTCTTGCAGATCATAAGATCCATCCGGTGATTGATAGCGTCTATTCATTTGAGAAAGCAGCAGAAGCGTATGCGCATTTAACCAGTGGCGCACATATTGGGAAAGTTGTCATTCGCATTCCGTAATGTGTTTTACCTATTAACGAATTGTTAATGCGTCTGGTAGTGTCTCAATATAGGCACGAATTTCATCACGCACACGACGATAATGCATGAGCGCTTCCTCGTCACTTTTTGCAGATTTTGCTAATTCCGGCGGATCGTCAAAACCAACGTGAACAACGGTGGTTTTACCTGGGAAAATTGGGCAATTTTCATGTGCATGACCGCAGACAGTCACCACATAATCAAAGTCCTGGCGTGGTAACTGCGCGACGGTATTTGATGTTTGCGTAGTAATATCAACACCAACCTCTGCCATGACCTTAACGGCATTCGGATTAAGACCTTTTGCCATGGTACCAGCTGAATACGCCTCAATGACATCGCCGCGTAAATGTCGTGCCCATCCTTCGGCCATTTGGCTGCGGCAGGAATTGCCCGTGCATAAAAACATCACCGCGAGTTTATGATTGTTTTGAGTCATTTTCTTTTCCGTTCGTTGTGCGCAAAAGACGCCAGGTAAAAACTGCCAAGGCTGCCCCTGCAATAGGAGCGACCACATAAATCCATTGATAGTGATAAATGCTTGAGAGCAGTGCAGGAGCCAACGAACGAGCAGGATTCATAGACGCACCACATACTGGCCCTGCGACAAGCGCCTCCAGGCCAACGGTACCACCAATTGCAATTGCAGCGACAATACCAATTTCCTTTGCACCCGTTGCGACCTGTAAAATAACTAACATTAAAATAAACGTCAAAATAATCTCTAATACAAATGACTGCCACCATGGGCCACTTGGTATGGTGGCACCTAAGGTGTGATGAGGTGGTAAAATAAGAAAAATAAGTAGTGAAGCAGTAAATGCGCCAAGCAATTGTGCGAGCACATAAAAAGGGACGTGTGATCCAGGAAAACGTTTGGTAAGCCAAAATCCAATCGTGACGGCGGGATTTGCGTGCGCGCCAGAGACGCTGCCAAAGGCATAAATAAGAGCCATAACCGCTAAGCCAAAGGCAACGGCAACACCAAAATGTCCAATGGGTTGACCATAATTAGCATCGACGACAATGGCTCCGGTACCAAATCCGACTAATAAAGCCGTCGCTAAATATTCAGCAAAGCAGGCACGCCAAAAGAGGGAGGATTTATACATATTACAATGCTGCCACCAAAGATTTGAGTCGGATTATAGCATCAGGATTTATACAATAACAAATACTTGGTCCATCAATG
>JAHEDF010000323.1 GCA_024641365.1 Planctomycetota bacterium
TGCTGAAGATGGTCATACGACACCAAACCATATTGCTGAGCGCGGTTCAGACGCCGATTTACAAGACTTAAGTCTGGGCGTAGCCGGTGAAGAAAAAGACGTGGTCTGGCAAATTGATCGTGCTTTACGTAAAATAGAATTGAGTCGCCCAATCCCATTTGGTGTCTGTGAATATAAACACACACCGATCTCTAAATCACGCTTACAATTAATTCCATGGACCGCCTTATCTATTGAGGGTGCAACACACATGGAACAAAATAATTTAACCTTAGAAGATTTATTAATCGAAGATTAAATTTACTTTTGATGCTTAGATAAAAAGCCTGCTGAATTCAGCAGGCTTTTTTTTGTGGCTTTTAAAGCGCTATGCCGAATTACGGCAACCAGCTTGGGCGACGAGTGACAACTGCTTGAAAGCGAAAACCTATACCACGTTGTACTAATAATGTGGAGATAACATCAACGGTAGCGGACTGAGCTTCAGATTGAGGCATAAGTCCCAGTCGTCGATTTATATCGGCAAAAGTCAGTGAGGTGTCAGCTGTCCCGAGCGGAACGACAAGGAGGTCTAATTTAATGACTGTCGTTTGTGCATCATTACCGCCAACTAAATCAGTCGCATGTAAAACACGATACCAGACGCCCGGTAATGGCTTGTAGCGAAAAAGCGGGTTTTCTAATGAATCGGCTTCATTAGGATTTCCTTCATCGCCATTTAAAAAATTAGTACCTTCGCGAAAGGGGGCAAATCCATCGCCAACATAGGATGCAGGTACTTGGGGGACGCCACCACCACCACCACCTGCATCAATACGAATTTCATCAATTAAACAGGACGCCGCAAGCGATGCCTTAGTCGTGTCCTCAGCTAATTTTCGCATTTTCATGCCACCAAGAAACAAGGCAAATACAGATACGAATCCGACCAAAAAGATGATGGTCGCGATCAACAGTTCAGTCAAAGTGAAACCACGTTTGAACATGCCTGCTGTTCTAAAGCAAAGTTGTGGTTAATGCCAGCGGCAGCCATGCATTATGCCACTCTGTCGTGTACACGACGTTGCTAGGAGTCCGGTGCTATCAACTTATTAATCAAACTGCGATGTTCATGCACTGGGTCAGAGCCAGGAAATTGACATTCAATGAGGTGAAGTCCTGTATCCCCTAAGGCCGCATCTAAGGCTTGTGTGAGTGTACTCACAGAGTTTGCCGCATGATAGGGTATGGAGCCGCTCAATGCAATTCCGCGGCAGTCGCGCTGATGGTTAGTGCGTACAATCGTTTGATAATGTGGAACGCTATGGACAGGGAGGAAGTCAAAAATTCCACCACCAAAATTATTTAACACAACAATAGCGCCATGACGAAACGGTAATTGAGCGAGCAATGACCCCATATCATGTTGTAAAGCGAGGTCGCCAATAAGTAATAATCCTGGTTTTTTCAAACCATCCAACTCACCCAAAAAAGTGGCGATTGTACCATCAATCCCATTAACGCCGCGATTTGAAAAAACAGGTCGTGAAGAGGGAGAGCAAAATAAATTACCGTAGCGCACTGACATGCTAGAAGCGAGATGGATAAAACCAAACCCTGCGTGCCGAACTGCCACACATGCGGCGCCGTCTTCATTCCAATTAGTCTGATTTATAAAATTTTGTAATTGCAGCTGTGCGTATTGTTCAGCGTCATTCCAGCGTTTAGCCCAGGACCTATTTCCAGGAGAACAAGCTGAACCTAGTGCAGATAAAATATCAGCTGAGGGGCTTGAAATGCTTAATCGTGCAAGCGCGCTCGCATCACGGTTTTTATTATCTTCAATAATTATCCATGGACAGGTGTGTTGTGACAGCCAAGTATAAACAGGGCGAGCAAGTGGTAGATTACCAATTTGAATGATGACCTCAGCGTGTTGTTTGGCCAGTTCTCCACTGACTAATGCATCGGCAGCACAAATGAGGTTAGGAATATGTTCCGAACGTAAGCCGCTTGCAGCATCAGCAATAACAGGAAATCCTGTTTGTGAGATGAGAGCTTTAATACCAGATAACGGTTGCTTATGATCTTGACAGCCAGCAATGATAAGGCCGCGCATACCTGGACGAAGCCAATCGAGTGGCGGTATTTCCGAACTCTGTCTGATGTGCTCTAAATGAGTAAATGGCTGTCCTTTATCACGACCTAGCATTGCAGCGGTTGATAATGCAGGCATTACCCAACGCTCATCAGGCAAAGGAGGTAATGGATCACGTAGCGGCACATTAATGTGTGTCGGCCCATCATTAATTTGTGCGGTTCTACTGATGTGACTGCGCAGCGCTAAAAGCGTTTCTTCGCGATCTGTAGCATCGCCTAAGTTAAGAGATGCTCGCACAAAGGCTGAAAATATGGATCGTTGCTCCATGGTTTGTGGCGCACCACAATTTTGCAATTCCCATGGTCTATCAGCACTAATAACGTGCAGTGGCAATTGCGCTGCATCTGCTTCTACAATTGCGGGCATCAGATTAGCGACGGCACTGCCAGACGTCACACAAATAGCAACTGCGTTCCCTGTCGCTTTGATTAATCCTAATGCGATAAATCCAGCACCGCGTTCATCTATGTGAAAACGACAGCGATCACCAAATTGCTTATGAAGCGCAAACAATAACGGACTATTGCGACTGCCTGGGCACAACACCACATAGCCGACGTGTGCTCGAAAAAGTTCTTCAGCAATTAATCGTGCCCACAAGGCATTAAGGTTCGGGTCACTCACGTGTGCTAGTGTTAGTGAAAATAGCAGGTGTGCTAGTGTAGAGCGCTTGTGTCTGTTACGGACTTTATCCTAGGAATGAAACAGAGCCTGCGTTTACTGAACTTTGCTTATAGCTGGCCATGACACTATGGCAGAAAGAGGGCTTTAACAAACAAATTACATATCCGTATCCGCTTGCGACCTCAGTATAGTCGGATATGCGTCACTGGGAACTGTCCCTTGGCACCTGTAAATTGTTTGAAATAGTTCCGCATCATTTTCGCTTTCAACGATCACAACCGGAGAATTCATGTTTAAAAAATTATATCTCTTCCCGTTATTACTACTTTCCTTTTTGGTCGCTGCACCTGCACAAGACCACCTGCATTTCGCCGGGAAAGAAGGCCCTGGAAAAGGTAAGCATATCGTGCTTATTGCGGGTGACGAAGAATATCGCAGTGAAGAAGCAATGCCGATGTTGGCAAAAATTCTCAGTCAACGTCACGGATTCGACTGCACGGTATTATTTTCGGCTGATCCAGATGGCCTCATTCAGCCCGCGAAAGGTGAGGTACTCACTCATAGTGAAGCGCTCGATAAAGCCGATGCGATTGTCATGTCGATTCGTTTCCGTCATTGGGATGATGAATCGATGACACGATTTGATAATGCTTACAAACGCGGCGTACCTATGGTTGCTTTGCGTACTAGTACGCATGCATTCAATATTAAAGACGGTGCGTGGAAAAAATATTCATTTAATGCCAAAGAAGAATGGAAAGGTGGCTTTGGCAAACAAGTATTAGGTGAAACGTGGGTCGCGCATCACGGCGCCCATAAAAAAGAAGGCGCTCGTGGCGTCATTGAAGACGCAAATAAAGATAATCCAGTACTACGCGGAGTAGAAAATATATTTGTCGAAAGTGACGTATATACCGCACGTCCGCCAGAAGACGTCACGGTATTAGTTCGTGGCCAAGTCACAGAAACATTGGATCCAGCGAGTAAAGCAGTCGAAGGCAAAAAGAATGAGCCTATGCAACCAATTGTGTGGTTACGTGAACATCAAAATAGCGATGGTAAAACTAATCGCATTTGCACAACGACGATGGGTGCTGCCTCGGATTTATTAAATGACGGCTTGCGTCGTATTGTGGTCAATGCGGTGTACTGGGGTTTAGGATTAGAAGTTCCTGCTGCCGCTGACGTCACCTTTGTTGATCCGTATGCACCAAGTTTTTACGGCTTTAATACCTACCGCAAAAATTTCTACATTAAGGATTTGGAGTTAGGTAAAGAACTACCACCACCAACAGATGACAAAGACCCGCGTAAAAATAAATAATAGTTACTAGTTACTTATTCTTAACGAAAACGGCGCACGAATACGTGCGCCGTTTTTATTTATACGCGACAAATGAGCGTCGGAGTAAAATCAACCTGGTCACAACTGGCACATTTATACGACACATCATTCCATTCGCCTTCAACTTTTGCTGCACCTAATTCTTGTCCATGCAAATGACCATAAATACAGTGCCGAGCACCCGCCGCTTCTATGAGAGACGTAAAGCGGCTCGTGGTTTTTCCGGGAGCAATAGGAGGATAGTGAAAGAGGCAAATACGAAGTCCGCGTTCGCGTCCTTCTTTTTCATCTAATTGATCAAGTGCAGCGATAGACAATTTTAATTCATGTTCTTCACGTTGCAGCCAGGCTTCAATATCTTCTGGGGTTCGCGTATCTCCGTAGCGAGTAAGTGGTGCAAAATCACCACCACGCGCTCCAAAAAAACCAACGCCTGCAATTGATACGGCAGTTTTTTTAAGGGCATAAGTACGTGGTGGTAATAATTCAGCCATGCGTTTATGCGTGCCTGTCCACCAATAATCATGATTGCCCTTGACCATGATTTTGTGTCCAGGCCGTGTGGCCAACCACGCAAAATCACCGGCCACATCGACTGGCTTGGCTGCCCAACTGAAGTCGCCCGGAGTCAATACGATATCGTCGTCTGCGACTAGGCGATCCCAATTCTCTGCCATACGCCCAGCGTGATTTCCCCAATGATCGCCAAACACATCCATGGGTTTTGCCCCGGTGGTCGACAGGTGAAGGTCTGAAAGTGCCCAAATCGCTGGCATAGAACGGCGATGCTAAGGCGAGTGTCAACATTGCTAGAGTCAGCGCCGGTAGCAGCACTGGGCTCATTTTGTGTGATCGTCTATCTCACTAGGGACAACTACTTGCTCATATTACTGGGAGAACGATGGTGCCACCCATGTCTGTCATTCTGCATGGCAATACCGATTTTGATCAAATTATGGTCAAGCATCCTGGTGGTTATGAAGTGATTTTGGTGAAGGTGGGAACGACAGTTCATGCCTATAGAAATTCATGTCCAC
>JAHEDF010000324.1 GCA_024641365.1 Planctomycetota bacterium
ATATTTTCACTCAATGCGGACGACTGCGGAGTATTCAGTTTTTCCTATATCGAGTATTCATATAACACTTGGTATTATTACTCCACCATTGGGGCTTCGCCTTCGTTACGGCCAATGCTCGCCGTCTGGGTTATGGATAACGAGGTCGCAGGTTCAAATCCTGCCCCCGCAACAAAAAAAACCTGAGCTATTGCTCAGGTTTTTTTATGGTTGCGGGGGCAGGATTTGAACCTGCGACCTCTGGGTTATGAGCCCAACGAGCTACCAGACTGCTCTACCCCGCGTTGTGGGAGGGCGGAGCTTATGAGGTCAATCCATATGTCAAATAGGCTTCATTCGCGGGTGGTTATTTCTAGCGTTTTTGTTGCGTCCGGGGCGGTAAGCGCCGCTAACTTACCATCTTTATCGACGGTAATGGTGTATTGGACGTCAGCGATGGTTGCGGTGGTGCCATTCCAGGATGCCGCTAGGGACTCTTTTTGTCTCGTACCGAAGAGGTCTACGACCCGAACAGCACCAGTCGAGTCTGCTTTCCAGGTAAGGGCTAATAAAATGGGAGCAATGTGCAGATCCCAACCAGTGCCACCGGGGATAGTCGCAGTGTCTAATTTTATTAAGCGCTTTTCACCTTCGCCTTCGAAGTATTCGCGGGTAACGGAATAACCACTTGGCGCGGCGGGTACGGCTTTGGTGCCTATATCACGGCCATTCCATGCAACAATGCGCGCCGCGTTATCAACTAGCAATAATGGACAGTCACTAATGTGCGTTTGATTAAAGGATGCTGTTGTCGGCGGTGAATACACTAATTCGCACACGCGGTTTTCGCCAAATTGTTTGTTCGGTGCTTGTAAACGGAACCAAAATGGTTGGCCGTTAAATTTGCCATGAAACACATGGACGCCGTTGGGAATAGTGGGCAGTGTTACGTCACCAGCATATAAGAAAGATGATGTCACGCTCAGTAGCGTAATTATTAACCATCGATACATACTAAACTCCTAACGACGAATGCGTGTCAATTGTGCGATAATACTAAAGGCTATGCCCAGCATTACGAGCAAGGCCCCCTGCTCTGGGCGTATAACCTGCTCTTCACTTAATGGGTTCAAAATAAACGCAGATTCATAAGGACGGTTCACATCTACATAGACGCGTACTGAACGTCCGTCTAACTGATCTTGTGCGCGACGTGCCAAATCGTTTGTTACCACCGGATCATCTACGGTCTGTAAGCGGTCATTTGCGACCGCATGTCCCAGGACGATATCGCTTTTTCTACCACCATAACGGAAATCATAGGCAAATGCCACCCGGCTGTGTTGTTCGTCAACAGGAATAATCATGACCGCAATTATTTGGCCAGCGACCGCTTTATAGATCAAGGATGCACGCACTAATGGCCAAGCAATAATAAAACCGCCAATTATGCATATGACGCCAAAACTTAAAAATAGAGAAGAACTTTTCACGGTGCTGCTGCCACAGGGTTAGCTAAAATACCGAGATCACATGATCCTGAAATACGACACTGCACAACATCTCCCGGAATTAAAAAGCGTGGTGGTTTTCGATAACAACCAACACCAGCTGGCGTTCCGGTACTTATTAAATCACCTGGTTGGAGTGTCATATAACGACTGATATAAGAAATGAGTGTTGGAATATCATGTATTAAATCTGCGACAGTCGCATCTTGTAAAATCTGGTTATTAATTGTGGTAGTTAAACGCAAAGTTGTCGGATCGTTCACTTCGTCATGAGTTAGCATAAACGGTCCGCAGGGAAAAAACGTATCGCACCCCTTCGCTCGAAAATATTGCACGTCACTTTTTTGCCACCGTCGCCCAGAAATATCATTGCCAATACAATAACCAGCAATGTGATTATAGGCAGACTCCGCCGCTATTTGTTTACCTCCCACTCCTATGACAACAACTAATTCGACTTCATAATCAGGTCCGCAATCTTCAGTTGGTAAAAATATTGTATCATGAGCTCCACATAACGAAGTAGTGGGTTTACTAAATAACATGGGCTGTTCTGGCCATGCTTTATTTTGTTCTTGTGCATGACCGCGATAATTTAAGCCAACACAAATAATTTTTCCTGGGTCTGTAATTGGTGAGCCCAAGCGCACGGTAGAACTTTTAATTTTTTGTTCAGATAATGTTGACGTTTGTTGTTTAAATAATTTTTGTATTTTAGATAAACAATTTTCTTGCAGGACTCCGCGTATGGTATTCGGTAGCGTCACATCAAGAGCCGCAAGCGGGGTAATCCATTCACCATCTTCACTCAGGATACCTGGGCGTTCAGCTGCAGTTGGACCAAAACTAACGAGTCGCATGGGCGCACAGTGTTTTATCGCCGGTGGTTGGTTCAACTGGAGGCATCGTTCATGTACACACGTGCACCAATCGCTATAGGTCGCACTATAAGACGAGATTACTTGGGCTCAGATTCAACAGACGTTGGTGCCTGCGTTTCTGAACCACCGTTACTTTCTGGTTTCGGAATACGCTTGGACCATTCTTCAGGGCTTATAATTTCTATCACTAAGGCTTTGGTAACCACGTAAGCTGCTGGAGGAATCGCTTCTTTCGCAACTTCGCCTTCGCCGCCATACGGTTCACCAGCTGCGACTCCATCATAGGGACGATCACTCCAAATTATAATCGCATTATCTGGGTCGCTCTCAGCAGGGCGACGGTAGCGGTATATGCCCGCTCCTCGAACAGCGGTACTCATAACTGGCAATTTAGCCGCATTTAAAATAGCTTTCATATTTTCCGGCCACGTTTTATGTTCTGCTTGATGTAGTTTTATCGCATTAATAAAATCAGTTAAACGCGTTTTTGATAATTGCCGCTGCACAGCTGGACGCGCTTGCGCTTCTTTCATTTCGCGATTTACCATAATAGCACCAAAAGCTATAACGCCTAAGAGTATGATCGCTATGATAGTGGCTTTTTGCATGCTATGTGCAGATATAGTTTACTATTTACGGATTATAATAACCAGAACCAAAAGTAATTTTACCCGTGTCATCGTTTAAAACACACCGTTGGTCACTAATATCCTTACCCATCCATGTCCCATTTTCATGAGTGATACGTAGTCCTGATTGCACTGCTGTTGGCACTCCGATTGAACCATAATCCAAAATACATTTGCGATGCACACCGCCCCATAAATCGGCAATGACTTTGCGTCCCACTTTAACTAGCTCTAAATTACGGGTCCAACCATGTTCAAATAATCCATGACGTAATCGTGCCGCTAAACGCGGATCAATAGTAGTTTTCTTCCATGGTAAATCTGCAGGACGCCTAGACAAAAACCAATTCATAAGTGCATCAATTTGCTGATCCGATAATCCGCCAAAATAAGCCGCGTCGTTATCAATAACTTCAAGCCACTGTAAATTATGCTCTTCTGCCCAGGTAATTAAACTGCGATCACCAGGTGGTTTACCTAAATTCGGATCCGCTGCGACATAGGTTAACGCACCACTGGTGATACCTTCTGTTTGGACAATCTGACTGGCTGCAAACATCTCTGGTAAATTAACATCAATACGCGTGCCTTCGCGAATACGCTCTAATTGTGGCTGCGATCCTTCGACTTGCAGCCATCCCGTCGTCATACCTTGAGCTTCAATAAAATTAAGCGCATCGTGCGTACTCATATGCGTCAGACCAACAACGCGCGACGCGCTACGCGCATGGGCGGGGTAACCAATAGTGGTCATGGACCAGTTGAGCAATGCCATGAAAATCCAAGAGCTGAGAGTGACTGAAAGCACTCGCAGCCTAAATAGCGGCTTTCAAGGAACAACCGCAGGGTGGGTAGCGACTGCACCAGTAAACCCCACATGGCACGGCATGCTTTTTTTTGACAAAATTGCCCCATTGTTTCGCTGTCTCCATCGCCTTGACTGGACACTATGACGAACGCAAACGACGCGGAACCACAGCACTTGTATGTGCACATCCCCTACTGCGTCGCGAAATGCCCGTACTGCGATTTCAACTCGATCGCCGGTCGTGAAGACGAATACCGCTCCTATGTCGATGCACTCATCACTGAAATAGAACGTTTGCCAAGCGGTCCATACGCAACCATTTTTATTGGTGGCGGCACGCCCACCATATTGCCACCGCAATTATTAGAGCGCTTGTGCTATGGCATTACACAACATGTCAGCTTGGCGCCTAACTATGAGTGGACCTGCGAGGCTAATCCTGGTTCAGCAGATGCTGATCGTTTTTCTATATTAGCAGCGCATGGAGTTAATCGCTTATCATTGGGTGTCCAATCAACACACGATCACCATTTACGTTTCCTGGGGCGCGTTCATTCAGCTATTGAAGCAGACCGGGCAATAGCACTGGCCCGCGCTGCCGTGCCACGCGTGTCAGCTGACCTAATCATGGGCTTGCCGCTGCAAACTGCGGATGAATTACGACAAGATTTATTACTCTACAAACGCCACGACTTGCAACATGCGTCGGTCTATCATTTAACCTATGAGTCCGGTACAGAATTTTATGCGCGGCGATCGCGCGGTGAAATATCTGATATCGATCCAACTATAAGCCGTCAATTATTTGAACTGGTCTGGGATGGATTAGAAACTGCGGGATTATTATTATATGAAACGAGTAATTTTTCTGTACCTGGACAGGAATCACGCCATAATATGGCTTATTGGTTAGAGCGAAATTATTATGCTGTTGGCGCTGGAGCCGTTAGTACCATTAATGGCGTACGCACAACTCGCGAAAAACATCCGGCAAAATATATTACTCGTATTATGACCGGTACGGATGCGGTATGGCGCACTGAGCAACTCAATAAAACCGAATTACTAACAGAAACATGGATGTTAGGATTGCGACTATTACAAGGCGTCTCAATTTCTCGATTAGAAAAAATGGGAGATGATCAAACTCGGTGGCGTCCACGTGTCCAATCATTGTGTGCTGAAGGATTATTGGAGGAACAGAACGGCTATATTCGACTCACGCGCGCAGGGCGGCCCGTACAAGATGAAGTAACTATTTATCTACTGCCGTCTTAATTAAAAACTCATTAATCTGACAGTGTATTCGGATCAATAAAAT
>JAHEDF010000325.1 GCA_024641365.1 Planctomycetota bacterium
CTAGGGTCCGTCGTCCCTACCGATCCCGGAGTTTTGCTCATGAATGCCCCAGCCGCTGCTTTTGCCGATGCCGCTCAGCCCTTACGACAAGTCGAAGCTGAAATTGGAAAGGTATTAGTTGGCCAACGTGATTTGGTCCGCCGACTGCTTATTGGCCTTCTATGTGATAGCCATTTGCTGCTCGAAGGCGTTCCAGGTCTGGCCAAAACCACCGTGGTCAAAACCTTGGCACAAGCCATGTCGGCAAAATTCAGCCGCGTGCAATTTACCCCCGATCTCTTGCCTGCGGACATCATTGGCACCCGTATCTATGCGGGCGGAGATTTCACCACGCGGCTCGGGCCTATTTTTGCCCAAGTCGTCTTGGCGGACGAAATTAATCGCGCCCCAGCAAAAGTGCAGTCGGCGCTACTCGAAGCCATGCAAGAACGCCAGGTCACTATTGGCGAAGAAACTTTCCCGCTCCCCAAACCGTTTTTAGTTTTAGCGACACAAAATCCACTCGAGCAAGAAGGCACCTACCCATTGCCGGAAGCGCAAACCGACCGTTTTTTAATGAAGGTCAAAGTCGATTATCCGGCGGCAAGCGAAGAACGATTAATTTTAGATCGCGCCATTAATCGTGATGGCGCTACCATCAATACTGTTTTAAGCATTGAAGCATTACAACTCGCCCAACGTACACTCGATAGCGTGCATATGGATGATCGCATTAAAGATTATTGCGTTAATTTAGTACGTGCGACTCGCGATCCGAAAGAAGCCGGCATTACGTCTTTAGTCGGTATGATTGATGTACCGGCAAGTCCGCGCGCAACCATTTCATTAGCAATTGCCGCACGTGCACAGGCGTTCCTCGACGGACGTGGATTTGTAACACCACAAGATGTTAAGGCGATTGCGCCGGATGTTTTACGTCACCGCATTCACCCCTCGTATGAAGCGGAGGCAGAATCATTATCAAGTGACGCATTGGTCGAACGCTTATTAGAACATGTGCAGGTGCCCTAAGCGTCCGAAAGTCCGGGAGTCCGGAAGTCTTTTAAATAGGATATTTTTTGTGATTGCCTGTTATTTCATTTATTTTTCTGAGCGCTCTTCGCATTTCCAGGGACATGCTTGGGAGTGTCGTTTATGAGCATCACTAAAGATTCGAATGCTAATCAGTCCGATGCTCTCGCTGATGTTTTGCGTCAGGTTAAAAAAATTGAATTGCGTACTAATCGCTTGGTGTCGTCACTCGCAGCAGGGCCCTATCGCTCTGCGTTTCGTGGCCAAGGCATGGCGTTTGAGGAAGTGCGCGAATATACGCCTGGTGATGATGTACGACAAATTGATTGGAACGTAACGGCACGCGCAAGCACGCCTTTTATTAAAGTATTTCGTGAAGAACGAGAACTCAATTTAGTTTTATTAGTCGATGTTAGCGGGTCTATGCGTTTTGGTGCAATTCCAGGCATTTCTCCGCGTGCAAAATTAGCATTGGCAGCAGAGGCCGCCGCTGTGGTTGCCGTTACCGCACTAAAAAATAATGATCGTATTGGTTTGGTTACTTTTAGCGATCGCACTGAATTACATTTACCCGCTCGTAAAGGACGCGGACATGTTGGACGCTTATTACGAGAAGTATTAGCTGCTCCGGCAACAACACGCCCAACCGATCTTGGACATGCATTAGATGAGCTGGTTCACGTTAGCAAACGACGCTCGGTTTGTTTTTTAATTAGCGACTTTTTATTCACGCGCGGTGCAACTGATTTGCGTTTTAATGACGCTTTAGCTCGTGCTAGTCGTCGCCACGATGTGGTTGGGCTACGCGTCTGTGATCCGTTGGAACACTCCTTACCTCACAGTTACGCGCCATACGTGCTGCAACATCCTGAAGGCCATGATATGGGTGTTTTTGCCGCCGGTCCTCGTGCACGGCAAGCCTACGAACATGCCTATGCAACTGCCCGCAGTGATGTGGTAAAAGCTTTCCGTGCGGCTGATTGTGATTTAGTTGATTTGCAAACGAATCAATCGGCATTCTCTGCCTTAGCGCGTTTCTTTCGAGAACGCCGTCGGAGGATTCGTGGTTAAGATTAGTTTTCTGCGCAGCCGCATCATCTCCTTTATAAGTGCATGTCTTTTTATAATTTCAGGACATGCCGTTGATGCGCCGTCGCCAGCGGCAACACCTGCAGCAACTCCCGCCACCAACACGACAGAGATTTCTTCAACGCCAAAACCAAGCATCCCACATTTTGGTGTGGAAATGTCGTTAAGTCGCACGGCGGTAAATGTAGGCGAAACCATTGTTGTCACGGTTACCTATCGCTGGCCAGCAGGCACCAAGTTAGTCACACCTGATGGAGAGCCAAATCCAGCACGCGATTTTGCCAATGAATTTGTCACTGATTTACCGCCACCACAAACATTTAGCAGCGGCCAAGAAGAACGACGCGTTTTTACTATTACCCTGGCAGCACAACGTAATGGCGCCTGGGAATTACCGCGACCAACACTTACCGTTCGACAACAAAATAATACCACTTCAACGGTTGCGTCACCAGTGTATGTGCAAGTCGGTACCGACAGCGCGCCGGCTTCATTACCACCACCGCGCCCAATTTGGACACGCACTGAAGCACCAGAAGAACAATCTGCGCTACGATGGTGGTGGGTCGTTCTTATTGCTTTGATTTTGGCCGCCATTGCAGATTACCTAGTCAAGAAACAACGAAAAAATATTACTCACAAAACACCATGGGATGTATTTTATGATGATTGGCAACATGCGCAGGCAGCTGGTGATGGTAAAGAAGCTGGAGCGCGCCTTAGCTTGGGTTTACGTCGCTGTTTAGGCACAGTGTTTCGTTTTGATGGTCCGGCATCCACGGCAAAAGAAGCCGTTAATTTTTTACGCGCACGTCTACAAGACCAAGAACACCGTGATTTATCGCGACTCTTAGAACAATTAGATGGCCTTCGCTGGGCAGCAGATGATTTGCCCGCTGCAGCCGTGCAGCCACTTTTAGAAAATGGCCGCACCTGGACCACCAATTTAAAACACCGACTCGACGCAGAAGCCGAAGCTGCCAAACAAGCTAAACAAAATAAAACAAATAACTCCACCCCCGAACCAACGACATCGACCAGCACGTGAATTCTGAAACGATCGAATTAACCTCGCGCTTTAATGACCTGTGGTTTCTCGCCCTTGGTCTACTACCGCTTATTTTATTGTGGTGGCGGGAACGTCGTGGCGGTGCAACTTTTCCAGGGTTTGCATTAATTACTGAATCATTACGACCAAGTCGCGGACCTTGGTTATTCCGTTTAATTATGGCCAGTGGTTTAATATTTCTCACTTTTGCTATGGCACGTCCACAATTAGGACGCTCCATCATTGAGCGCGAACAATCTGGGCGTGATTTACAATTAGTGATCGACCTCTCAGGCAGTATGCAAGTTGATGATTTAAATGACGAAAGTGGTCGACGAATAGATCGCCTAGAAGCTGTTTGTACCGCCGCAAAACAATTTGTTAAAAACCGACCAAACGATCGTATTGGATTAGTCTTTTTTGGTGACCATGCACTGACCAGTTGTCCACTGACTTATGATCACGAAACCGTTGACCAATTTATTGATCGCACAGAACATCAACAACGTGCCTTGTGGAATAGTGGACATGAGCGCGGGCTTTTAGGCAACGCTACGAATTTAGGACTTGGCATTGGTACGGCCTTGCGCGGGCTGAAAGATCCGAAATCAAAAGGTCGCGCCATTATTTTAATTACTGACGGAGCGGACTCACGTGATCTTAAAGGATGGATTGATCCGCTAGAAGCAGCGCGACATGCGCGTGCAAGTGATGTGCGCCTCTATGGCATTGGTGTCGGAAATCCCACCGGCAGTCGCAGTGTACGCGATGCGTTTGGACGCTTAATGCTCAGTCGTTTGCCTGCTCATTTGCAGCCAGACATGAGTCGTTTAGAAGCCATTGTTGCGCAAGCTGATGGCAAGGCTTTTCGCGCTAATGACCGTGAAGGGTTAGAACAAGTATTTTCACGCATCGATGAATTAGAACCGACACCACGTTCCGTGCGCATGCGTGAAGATTTCACTGATCGCTTTATGTGGTTATTAGTGGCTGGCACTTTGTTAATTGGTTTAGGACTTGGCCTGGAACCACGCCTGCGGGGTGTCGCATGACGTGGGCAAATATTTATCTCCTCTGGCTATTTGTTCCGTTTGCTGTTTTGGCAATAACCGTGTGGTGGTGGCGCAGGCGCATACGCCGCGTTCATGCGGCCCTCGGTGCTGGTGTTCCACATTTAAATGGCGGCGTTGGTCGTGGTCGAGAAATTTTCCGCTCGCTTTTATTATGGAGTGGTTTTGGTTTATTAATTATTGCTCTTGCCGGCCCACGTTGGGGTGCACATGAAGAAAAACGCAGCAGTCGTGGTGCTGATGTTCTCCTTATTTTAGACTGTAGTCGATCGATGATGGCAAAAGATTTGCATCCGTATCGCTTAGAAGCAGCGCGACGCAAAGCATCTGATTTATTAGAATTAGCTCCTGAAACACGTTTAGCATTAATGCCATTCGCAGCAGTGCCGGTTTTACGCTGTCCGCTCACTGGCGATCATCACGCAATCGAATTAATGCTCCAAGATTGCACGCCCGATTTGTTTCCTGTTGAAAATGGTTACCAAGGCACTGCCATCGGTGAAGCCATTCAGGCAGGCTTACGCATATTAAATAAACAAGTGGAACGCGGTCAGTCGATTTTAGTCATGAGTGATGGCGCGGATGATAACGTGAACGCTGTGAAAGCTGCGGCAGAAACTGCCAAAAAAGCTGGCGTTCCTGTATATGGTATTTTCTTCGGCGATACGGAACGCGAAGTCACATTAGTGATCGATGGTAAAGAAGAGGTTATGACTGCAGATCGCTCTACCTTAGATAATTTAGCAAAGGAAACAGGCGGACTGTGCGTTAATGCTCGTGATGATAATCAAGACATTACTTTAATTCACAATCATTTACGAACACATGTCGTGCAATTACCATGGGAAGAGCGGCGGCGCGTTGTACAAAGCGAGCGCTATCAATTAGCCGTACTACCTG
>JAHEDF010000326.1 GCA_024641365.1 Planctomycetota bacterium
CGATTTTAGCACTGCTGGTCGCAACGTATGTAATTTCGCTCACGCCTTTAATTTTTGTGATGCTGAAACCACTGGTACGTCGCAGTCACACCGTCCTGTAATGAGATGCGCGGTTTCCATCCTAATTTAAATAAACGCGACACGTCCTGGAGTTTTCTAGGAGTTCCATCTGGTTTACCATCATCCCAAATAATTTCCCCAGTATGTCCGATCGTTTGCTGTACCATTTGCGCTAACTCGGCAATGCTGATGTCTTCACCGTAGCCAATGTTGACGAGGTCCCCGGGAAAGGTTCCAGCATCACATTTTTCAAGAAGAAAAAGACAGGCATCTGCTAAATCGTCAACGTGCAGGAATTCGCGTTTGGGGTTTCCAGTGCCCCACAATTTCACTGGTTTATTGCCGGCTATTTTTGCTTCATGGAATTTGCGAATCATAGCTGGCAATACGTGTGATGATTGGAGATCAAAATTATCGCCAGGTCCATAAAGATTAGTTGGCATACCGCTAATAAAGTTGGTGCCGTATTGGCGATTACAATTTTCTATCAATTTGACGCCAGCGATTTTTGCGATGGCGTAGGGTTCGTTGGTTGGCTCTAAAGCGCCCGTTAATAAACAATCTTCAGGCATTGGCTGGGGTGCAAATTTTGGATAAATGCAGCTTGATCCCAAGAACAGTAATTTATTGGTGCCATATCGTCGAGCGGCATCAATGACATTGACGGCCATCAATAAATTTTGCTGTAGGAAGTCATAGCGCCACGTATTGTTAGCGACGATGCCACCGACCTTTGCCGCTGCGAAAATCACAGCGGCTGGTTTTTCTTGACTAAATAATGCTTCGACGGCTGATTGCTGGCATAAATCTACCTCACTATGTGTACGTAGAATGAGATTGGTGAAGCCGCGTGCTTGCAAGGCGCGAACGATAGCTGATCCGACCAAACCACGGTGACCAGCAATATATATTTTTGCATGTGCGTTGAGCGACACAGGGGATCCTCATTCGTGGCGTGTGTGTACGCTGAAACCATGATCGCGCGCCAATGCATCGCGACGCGCTTCCTCTAAATCAGTTTCAATCATTTCTTTGGCAAGCTGTTCAACGGTAATGCGTGGCTTCCATTTTAATTTTTTGTGCGCCTTGGTTGGATCACCAAGTAATGTTTCTACTTCTGTTGGGCGGAAATAACGCGGATCGACCGCGACTATAGTTTTTCCCGTTTTTGTATTAATGCCAACAGTCTGTGCACCTTTGCCGCGCCAGCGAAGAGTAATGCCTGCAGCAGAACAGGCTAATTCAACAAACGCTTTGACGGAAATTTGTTTACCTGTGGCGATGACAAAATCTTCAGGATGCTTTTGTTGCAACATTAACCACTGCATTTCAATGTAATCTCGAGCGTGTCCCCAATCTCGTTTTGCATCCATGTTACCAAGATAGAGACAGTCTTCTAAGCCAAGCGCAATGCGTGCAATGCCACGGGTAATTTTCCGCGTGACAAAGGTCTCGCCACGACGCGGAGACTCATGATTAAAAAGAATGCCATTACAGGCATACATGCCGTAGGCTTCACGATAATTGACCGTGATCCAATAGGCGTACAGCTTGGCGCAGGCATACGGTGACCGTGGATAAAACGGAGTTGTTTCGCGTTGCGGAATTTCCTGCACCATGCCGTACAATTCGCTGGTGGATGCTTGATAAAAGCGTGTCTTTTTTGTAAGTCCAAGAATGCGAATAGCCTCAAGTAATCGCAGGGCACCGATACCATCGACATCGGCAGTATATTCTGGCTGAGCAAATGATACGGCGACGTGACTCATCGCGCCCAAATTATAAATTTCATCGGGTTGAACTTCTTGCACAATGCGAACTAAATTGCCGCTATCAGCCAGGTCCCCATAGTGAAGAATTAATCGGCGGCCGTGCTCATGTGGCCCTTGATAAAGATGATCAATACGGTCGGTATTAAATGACGATGCGCGCCGTTTAATGCCGTGTACTTCATAGCCTTTCTCGAGCAAAAACTCAGCAAGGTACGAACCATCCTGTCCAGTAATGCCGGTTATCAGTGCTTTTTTGCGCGGAATATTCTTTTTACGTTTTGCCATGTGACATCCTGTAGACGTTGTACCTAAGCGATTGGCGATCTACGGTCAATTCACCATTCTTGAATAAGAAAAAACGCCCGGCGGTAAGCCGGGCGTTTTTTGTTTTAGGACTTTTTGTTTTGTCCGAATTAGCTTACCGCGCCAGCGATAGGCGCCTCTTCGTCTTTCAGATCGGTGATCATGGCTTCGACGGTCAGCATTAAACCAGCGATCGAGGCTGCGTTTTGCAGGGCGACGCGGGTTACTTTGGCTGGGTCGACGACGCCGGCTTTGACCAGGTCTTCGTAGTCGCCGGTGCGGGCGTTGTAGCCGTAGTTGGCGTTTTTGTTGCTGAGGATTTCAGCGACAATAACGGCACCGTTTTGTCCGGCGTTGGCGGCGATTTGTTTCGCTGGGCCTTCGACAGCGCGCAGGATGATTTCTGCGCCTAAGCGTTGGTCGTGTGGTAAGTCTTTGGCCAAAGCTTCGATTACTTTTTTGGTGCGCAGTAAAGCGACGCCGCCACCGGCGACGATGCCTTCTTCAACGGCTGCACGGGTGGCGTGCAGCGCGTCTTCGATGCGTGCTTTCTTTTCTTTCATTTCAGGTTCGGTTGCTGCACCAACATTGATGACAGCGACGCCGCCTGATAATTTCGCCAAGCGTTCTTGTAATTTTTCACGATCGTAATCGCTGGTGGTGCCATCGATTTGTTGTTTGATCTGATTAATGCGGGCAGTGATGTCCGCTTTCTTGCCAGCGCCTTCGATGATCGTGGTATTTTCTTTATCCACGGTCACGACTTTGGCACTGCCGAGGTCTGCTAATTCAACGTTTTCTAATTTTTCGCCGAGGTCTTCAGCGATGAATTTCGCGCCGGTGAGAATAGCGATATCTTTGAGCATTTCTTTGCGTCGGTCGCCGAAGCCCGGAGCTTTGACGGCACAGACATTTAAAATGCCGCGTAATTTATTGACCACTAAAGCGGCCAATGCTTCGCCTTCAACTTCTTCAGCGATAACCAATAAACTCTTGCCGCCTTGCGCGACTTTTTCGAGCAATGGTAAGAATTCGCGCAAGTTGCTGATTTTCTTTTCGTAAATTAAGATCGCAGGTTTTTCCAAGTTCACTTCTTGGTTGTCAGTGCCCGCAGCAAAATATGGGCTGATGTAGCCTTTATCGAATTGCATACCTTCGACTAAGTCGAGTTTGGTTTCGGTGCTCTTGGCTTCTTCAACGGTGATGACGCCGTCTTTGCCAACTTTGTCCATTGCGTCGGCTAATAATTTACCGATTTCTTCGTCTGAGTTAGCACTGATGGTGCCGACTTGAGCAATTTCGCTCGAGCTCTTAATTTTTGTGGCGAGTTTTGCGACTTCTTTAACCGCTGCATCAACGGCTTTGTCGATGCCTTTTTTCACTTCGGTTGGGTTTGCGCCACTGGCGGTCACCTTTAAGCCTTCACGGAAGATGGCTTCGGTGAGGACGGTTGCGGTGGTGGTGCCGTCGCCAGCAACTTTTGATGATTTGTCGGCAACTTCTTTCACCATTTGTGCGCCCATATTTTCGAAAGCATCTTTAAATTCGATTTCTTTCGCAACGGTGACGCCGTCTTTGGTGACGTTTGGTGCGCCGAATGATTTTTCGATGATCACAACTTTACCAGTTGGGCCCATCGTCACTTTAACGGCATCATTGAGAGTTTGAATGCCTGTCAAAATTTTGCGGCGAGCATCTTCGCCGAACATGAGTTGTTTAGCCATTGTGTTATTCCTTGAATGTGTGTTTGTTTATTTGAGAGGGGAGAGATGCGTTTGTGAATTTCAGTTCTCTAAAACTCGCAGCTCGCAGCTCGAATCTAGTAGCTATAAGCTGGGCGTTAGCCCAGCTTGGCCAGGATATCGCTTTCACGCAAAATGATGACTTCTAGGCCGTCGACGGTCAGTTCTGTGCCGCCGTATTTGCTGAATAAAATCACATCACCAACGGCGACGTCGGGTTTCGAGCGTGAGCCATCGTCGAGTAATTTGCCTGGGCCAACGGCCAAGATTTTACCTTCTTGAGGTTTTTCTTTGGCGTTTTCGGGTAAGAAGATGCCGCCCGCCGTTTTTGACTGCGCTTCGGTACGGGTAACGACAATACGATCATCAAGTGGTTTGATCGTGGTCTTTGATGCTGATTTGGCTGCACTTGCCATGATAAGTTTCCTTAGATTTTAATGTTTTAAGTTGGTGTAAGAAAAGGACTGTGATTTAAACGAGGGGGCAGGTCCGAAGGACCGTTGCTGGGGGCCGAAGTCCCCAGTGGTTGATAGGGGGCAGGTCCGAAGGACCGTTGTCGGGGGGTGTCCCCCCGACTGAAATCAAAAGCCGCCCATACCACCCATGCCGCCCATGCCGCCCATGCCACCTTCATCATGATGGTGGTCGCCGCCGCCTGATTCCTTTTTCGGTTCTTTGATCTCAGCAATCATGGCTTCGGTGTTGAGCAATAAGGTCGCAACCGAGGTCGCATTGATTAATGCGCTCTTCGATACTTTGACCGGATCAATGACGCCGGTTTTGACCAGGTCGACATATTCACCAGTTTTCGCGTTGTAACCAACATTGCCTTTTAATTTGAGCACGCTGTTGGCGATCACTTCACCTTCTTGGCCAGCATTTTCAGCAATGGTAATCGCTGGCAAGCGTAAGGCTGCTTTAATAATGTCAGCGCCGTGTGCTTGATCGCCTTCCAGGTTGAGCTTGGTGATCGCTTCAATGGCGCGCAGATATGCGGTACCGCCACCAGCAACGATGCCTTCTTCAACGGCTGCGCGGGTTGCGTGCAGCGCGTCGTCGACGCGATCTTTGCGTTCTTTCATTTCAGCTTCGGTGGCAGCGCCAACATTAATAACCGCAACACCGCCAGCTATTTTCGCTAAGCGTTCTTGTAATTTTTCGCGATCGTAATCGCTCTTGGTATTGTCAATTTCTTTGCGAATTTCTTTAATGCGACCTTGCACCTCATTACGTTTGC
>JAHEDF010000327.1 GCA_024641365.1 Planctomycetota bacterium
GTGATTTCCCAAAGAAAACCATAGGGTTAAATTTGGCTCAATATTGTATTAACTACATCTATTACTAATCAACTCGCATTGACAATG
The DNA here is from genome assembly GCA_024641365.1 of Planctomycetota bacterium. Next base: position 88 of record JAHEDF010000327.1, read on the forward strand.
CTGTGGTTAATCGAATTTCTGTAATCACTTTGGTAATTTGCTAATCGTGGTGTTGGCTTCGACACAATCTGTGATCATTAACGACTTCTGTTTATGCAAAGACTCACCTCATTATCCGCGCTCTTGTCCGCGCCATTCAATTTATCTTGAGGGCGAGACACATAATTCAGGCTGTCGGAATGCTTAGATCTTGTGCCAGATGTCTAACATGCAGTATAATCCCATGAAACATATTTGCTTACTCTTCTGCTTTTTTGGTGTTCTTGGCATTCTGTGTGGGGCATCGGAAGAAGAATTCATTGTCGCTGCAAAAGAAAAACATGGCGATCACGGCGCTGAAGCGGCTCGCTTTTTGTATGCCAATATGCCGGATCAGGATCGCTCGGAGTTAGCATTAGCATTCCTGATTGAAAACCTTGATTTGGCATTGCGGTCACGCTCAGAATTTCCGTGGGGCAAGCAAATTCCTGACGATATTTTTCTCAATCATGTGTTACCTTATGCTGTATTTGATGAAAAAAGAGATCCATGGCGTGCCCAGTTTTTTGTACTCGCTAAAAAAATTGTAGCCGGATGCACAACGGCGACAGAAGCAACCCAGGCCCTAAATCGCGAAATATTTAACCTAATTAATGTGCATTATAATACAGGACGGAAAATTCCGAATCAAAGTGCACAACAATCAATGGCATTGGGGAAAGCGACCTGCACTGGTTTAAGTATTATTTTGGTAAACGCCTGCCGTTCAGTGGGAATTCCTGCACGCGCCGTTGGCACGCCATTGTGGGCGAATGATCGCGGTAACCATACCTGGGTAGAAATTTGGGATGGTGAATGGAAATTTACTGGTGCCGATGAATATGATAAAAATGGGCTCAACCGTGGGTGGTTTGTTAATGATGCGCGTTTAGCTCATAACAGAGCACCGCAATATGCGATTTACGCCACCACCTGGAAACGTGACGGTTTGAGTTTTCCTTTGGTGTGGGATCCAGACAGCAAACAAGTGAGCGCTATAAATGTAACCGACCGTTATGCCGATCCACAGGCCGCTCAACAAGCAACCGTGCAATTAGGCATTCGCTTATTTGATAAATCAGGCGGCGAACGCTTACCGGCACATATTGAAATAATTAATACGCAAGGCCAGATGTGCGGGAAAGTGCAAACAAAATCTGGCACCAGTGATCTTAATGACATGCCACGTTTTGAGGTGCCGGAGAAATTCCAAGGTACCTTACGCGTTCGCTACGGTGATGAAGTTCGGCTCCATACGTTTGGTCCGTTAGATGGCGCGCATCCAACGCTCGATTTATTGTGGAGTGAGCTCTCGTCAGAAACGACAGCTAATACAAATTCGTCTGCAATTAGTGCAATTAAAGCATGGCTTGATCTTCCCGTAGATAAGCGGCCGGCAGACGCGCCAGCCTTACAAATGCCACTCACAAAAGATGAAGCGCAAACAGTTAAGGACATGTTGCTTCACGATCGAAGGCAGTCTTTGTTAAAGCAACGGCAAGCAGAAGTCACGGAAAAAGAAATCCTTATTGGCGATAAAAAATTACGCTGGTTAGAAAAGACCTTTGGAAATGCCAAAGAAGGCGAACGTAGTTTGTGGATCTCTATGCATGGTGGTGGCGGCGCGCCAACTGCCGTTAATGATCAACAATGGCAAAACCAAATTAAATTATATAGCCCTGAAGAAGGCATTTACATCGCTCCGCGCGCGCCGGTTGATGCGTGGAATATGTGGCACATCAAAGAACTTGATGGTTTATTTGATCGTCTCATTGAGGACTTCATTGCCGTACGTGGTGTTAATCCCAATAAAATATATTTGATGGGTTATTCAGCGGGAGGTGATGGTGTTTGGAAATTAGCACCGCGCATGGCTGATCGATTTGCCGCAGCTTCCATGATGGCAGGTCATCCAAATGGAGCGCCATTATTACCACTGCGCAATTTGCCGTTTGGTATTTTTATGGGTGGCAACGATGCCGCCTATAAACGCAATGAAATTGCGACTGAACGTGCAGCTGAAATGAAAAAGCTAGCCGAAGCAGATCCTGGCAGTTATGTGCATATAGCACGTATTTATCCCGGACTACCACATTGGATGAATCGAAAAGATGCTGAATCCGTACCTTGGATGGCGCAATATACGCGCCAACCATGGCCAAAGAAAATAATTTGGATTCAGGATAACTGCATGCATCAGCGTTTTTATTGGTTGCAGATACCAGATATGAGTGCGGCAAAAGACGGACAAAAAATTACCGCTACGGTCAAGGATAATTCCATTACTTTGGAGGGCGATATGCCAAAGGAGTTATCATTAGCCTTATCAGATGAATTAATTAATTTAGAGGCGCCAATTGCGGTAACTGTTGCTGATCAACCACAGCAAACATTTACCGTAACGCGTACTGCTGCCGCCATGGTGCGTAGTCTGAATGGGCGCCTTGGTGCTGCGATTGCAAGTGCGTGGATTGATCTAAAATAAAGCGATCCATACACGCCTGTGTGTATGTAATTCAATGCGCTAATCGTGACGCCGATTATCTTTCTAATTGTTTTAAGAACTTAGTTATTTCTGGATCGTACTCTGCAAGTTCCGCTCGATTGAACGGGAAAAAATCGTTTACGCCAAAATAAGCTTCGGCGGCTTCTGATAAATATTCTTTATGATCAGTTGAGCCATAATGTTTGACCATGCGGCCGGAAATATGTTTTACTTTGCCATAGCGTTCCGATTTGAGTGCGCTCTCATAGAGTCCCTTGATCTCTTTATTATCAAAGTTCAACACTTGGTCATGATAGGCATGAATTAATTCATGCAGCATAACCCATGGCTGGTGTTTGGTAACATGAACGAAGCTGCCGATATTACTTATTTCCACGCATTTTGCTTTGTTGGGACTAAACTTATGTTCGACTAACCACTCTTTACTCGGATGATATTCGGCGCCAGATTTTCCATCTTGTTTGATATCGACATAAATTTTCACTTTTTGCATATCTTTAATGACGTCATCTTTTAACACGCGCTTCATGCCAAATAATTGATTGCTCATGATGCGTTGGGCCATGGCCCAGTGTTCATCTTTCATGACTTCAACATTAACCATGAACGTCCAGCCTTCGATGTCCATCTCTTAGAATGAACGATTAATGTGGTCATCTTTTACAATGGCTGATCCACCACTTCCCAATAAGCAGAGGGCAAAAAGTGGTAAGAAATATTTCATGTCAGCGGTCCTTGCTTATGATTGTATTAGTGAATTGGGTGTACATATGATTGAAGCTGATGGCTCGCGCCCCAGTCAGTTCAATAGGTAGGTAAGACTGAAATTGCCCCGCGGTATTTCAGACATTGCCTTGTCTTTTTGGGACGAATTGCATTGCATCATGCAAAAGTTGTCGTTTGGGGTTAATAATTGTTGTTGTGTGCTATACTATCCAAGCTCTCGATTATTGTATAGAAAGCATGCGACGAAAAGCCGGATTGGAAAAATTTAAATAAAAATAAATTTTACCATAGCGATAAAATAGTTTTTAACTTCTTAGGAGGCCACATGTTGTTTCGTCTATGTAACTTTCAAATGATTATCATCACGTTGGCATTTGTTTGCAGTTGGGGTAATTATGCCACTGCAGCAGAGCGTTTACCAAATATCATTTTTATTCTAGCCGATGATTTAGGATATGGTGAATTAGGATGTTATGGACAGCAAAAAATTAAGACGCCACATATTGATAAACTAGCCACCGGTGGCATGCGATTTACCCGTGCCTATTCTGGTAATGCGGTTTGTGCGCCGTCACGCTGCGTTCTGTTAACTGGTCGCCATCCTGGGCATGCGTATGTGCGTAATAACCGAGAAATTAAACCCGAAGGCCAAGAACCATTACCTGCCGGCACAGTAACCATTGGGACCATGCTACGTGACCGTGGCTATACGACCGGCGGATTTGGGAAATGGGGTCTTGGTGGTCCTGGCTCAAGTGGCGATCCAATGAACCAAGGTTTTGACCGCTTTTTCGGCTATAACTGTCAACGCGTTGCCCATAGTTATTATCCCGCTTATTTATGGAGTAATCGCGAAAAATTCCCGCTGAATAATAATCCGCCTGTTCCTGGGCACGCACCTTTTCCAGCAGATGCTGATGCAAACAATGATGCCAGTTACGCTCAATTTAAAGGAACGGATTACGCGCCAGCATTTATTCGTGATGAAGCGCTCAAATTTATTGATGCGAATAAAGATAAACCTTTCTTTCTTTATTATCCGACCGTTATTCCGCATTTAGCCTTACACGTACCGGATGCCGATTTGGAACAATACCATAAATTAAACTGGAACGACCCTCCATTCGCCGTGTCGAAAGGAAAAGGCTTGGGATATACTCCGCATCGCACGCCGCGTGCTGCCTATGCGGCGATGATTAGTTATATGGATTCCGCCGTTGGTGCATTGGTTGCCCGACTCGAACAATATAATTTACGTAATGACACGTTAATTATTTTCACCTCGGATAATGGCGCCACTCATTTAAATGCCGAAGTCGATGTTGAATTCTTTAATAGCGTCTCTGGATTACGTGGACTAAAGGGAGAGTTATATGAAGGGGGTGTTCGCGTACCTTTTATTGCTGAATGGCCCGGACGTATTGCCCCAGGAACAACCAGCGATCGCGTTATTGGTTTTGAAGATGTGCTAGCTTCTGTCGCTGAATTAAGTGTCGCACCAGTTCCACAGAGTGATGGATTTTCATTTGTTCCGACCTTATTCGGTAAGCAGCAACCAGCACGGCCATTTCTGTATCGTGAATTTTCCTCGTACGGTAGCCAACAAGCTGTGTGGTTTGATGAATGGAAAGCGATTCGCTCAAAAATGAGCAAAGGCCCCATCGTCACGCAACTCTATAATTTAGCCACGGACCCGAACGAAAAAAACGACGTTGCCGCCATGCATCCTGCGGTGGTGAAACGTGCGGAAGCGTCGTTTTTTTCGTTCGG
>JAHEDF010000328.1 GCA_024641365.1 Planctomycetota bacterium
CACTAATCCTAATACTAAAGTGAGACCAGGCAGATTCATGCAACCATAGCCATTTAAATTACCATCTTCGCGAGCAAATCGATGCCCCCAGGTGCCTACGGCACTCGCGCCCAATGCAACTTCCTTTGCATAACGGGTAAGATCTGGCAATACAGATTTATCACCTGTGGCTAAAATATATTCTGCTAAAAATAAATTCGAATAACCGTAACCCCAAGAAACATACCCACCAGGCGGTTTAGCGGCAACTAATTTTGCAAAGTCTGTCACCATTGCCTTGTATTCTGAACGTCCTGAGGCAAGGAGCGCTAAGGCATTTAAATTATTTGGAATATTATTGCTGTTTAATTGCCCCTTAGCAATTACTTCGCATCCAAGGTCAAAAATTTTCTTTGATTTAGGGCAATTATAGGGCGCGGTTGCGCTATAACTACCCAAGGTTGCTAGCTTAATGGTAACGGTCTCAGTTTTACCCGCACGCCAACGAAGCAGCTTTAATGAACCACCACCTGTGTTTTCTTCAGCAGCAGTGATTGCATTAGCAAATTGCACACGAGCATCATCCGTAAAATCCTTTGATCCAATTCCCAAAATAACATCGTCTTTTTGCAAGGTTCCATCAGCAGGAGATCCTTTCGCGACCTCAGTAATTAAAATTTGTCGCGCATCAAATGTTTGTCCTTTCATGCCAAATAACCAGCCACGGGCGCCAGTTGGCCCCAAGTTCCAATCATGTGACTCGTCTTTCTGCCCTCCTTTGGTAAAATCAGGAGGAGTGGCGACGCCTTTTTTCTGAGCGGCCATCCCATCACCAGCACAGACCACTAGGGCCATCAACGCACAAGCGAGTGCTTTTAATCGAATTGAGGTACCAAGAAACATGCTAGGCTCCATAGAGTTGTTCTCGCTCACGGTAAAATCTTCACAGCAACCGTTTTAGCTTGATTATTATAGCATTTAAAAATGAGGTTTGCTGGCACTTCATTTTGGGTGAAATCGTCATGTCTATCCTAGTGAGTGACATAACAAACGATGCATGGACATAGACGACCTCAATACCTACCTAAGCGTACCTATTGGGCCCTTATTTATTTTAGACAAGATGCTGCCATTACCGGACACTTAGACGGTTTAAATAATGTCTAAGCAATTATTTCATGTGAATTATCATGATATCCGATATTAAACAATTCCTGTCATAAAATGACGGATGGGTGCCGCTGACGGATTTATAAGTAAAACGATTAACCTCATGGTGTCACTTCGGGCCAATCAAAACACCGAAGTGAAACACCAGGGCCTAAAGTAATAGGGCCTTCAGACGCCTTTGCTTAATCTTTTAGAACATGAATCGAATTATGAATTTCGCAGGACAATTTTTCTCCTGCGGCAGTCATAACACGGATCTTAATCGACATGCCCCAGGTTGGTGCCAGATCTTGAACTTTTATACGTATGGTCTTTTTGTCAGATAATAATTCTGCACCAGCAATTGTTAAAGAACGTTCATTAATGTGTTTTGAGCCGTAACTTGAAGTCCGTTTTAGATCCCACGCTTTAATTTCGTACGAATCTACGCTAGTAGCTGTTTCTGGATCAAGAGTTTGCGTAAATCCGACTTCAATACCTTTTTTAGTTGCTGAAAGTGAAATTGGTAATTGGCTGTCACCAGCATAGTGTACGCGATAAAATCCTCCTGGAGTGGTAGCGGATCCAGCCCAACCAAATAAACCACAGGTATATAAATCACCATTTGGGTGAAAGCGTCCACGCATATTACCCGTAGGGAATCGAATCGGTAAGGGAATGACACCACCTTGCTGAACGTCACCAATTTGCTCTTGGAGAACGAGAAATATTTTTCCGGTACCATAGGAAATATTTAATAATTTACCGTTTAATGCTCCCCATGATGGGCTATTAACGCGTACTAATTCAGCTGGGGAACGATCCCAATTATTAGTGATCCACACTAACGGTTGATTCATTGCTTTATCATCTTCTGATTGATTATCGACTAATAAGGTATTCATATTGCCATAAAAGCCGCCAGGAGTGACGTAATTAATACGGTTTTTAGGTGTCCAATGCCCTTCTTGGTCAGTTACATAAAATGAACCGTCATCATTCACGCACACGCCATTTGCGGCTCTAAATCCACGAGCTATAATGGTGCTCTGCGAACCATCAGCAGACACCTTCATTAAAGTACCATGTTGCGGAATTAACCCAACTTTCGCATGCCGAGCAGATTTCGCATAATAAAAATTTCCGTCTTTGTCGGTTTGTAAGCCCATAGCAAATTCGTGGAAATGTTCCGTTACCTGATGATCATTATTAAAATTCTCATAATAATCGATTTCCATATCACCATTGGAATCATGCAGACGGGCAATTTGATCACGACATGACACATATATTGTATCGTTAACAATTTTAAGGCCGAGTGGTTGGAATAATCCGGTGGCAATACGATGCCACGTCAGTTTATCGCCAACTTTTCCATCGACCCCATCAACTAACCACACATCTCCGTTCCAGGTGCAGACTGCTGCGCGTTTGCCATTTGGATAAAAATCAAAGCCACCGAGACGCATCCAGGCATTCCATGGGTTTTGATCTGGTAAGCTTAATAATTGCGACGAGAAACCGCCATCTTCTGGGCCTTTTTCGATGGTTGTCGTAATGGCCTCCGTCCATGTACGTGGACCAGCTTTATATTTTTCAACATCGGGAATTACTGGTTTTTGCGCATAGCTCTGTACGGCTTTGTCTTCTTTGCCGAGTACAATTTGAAAGTGTTGTGGTTTGTCAGCGGCAGGAATCGTTGCTAGCCACCAATCAGCATTTTTCTCAAGCGTCACCGTGCTTTTTCCGCCATTTGCAACTACCGCTACTGCGACATCAGGTGCGGCAACTCGTATCACTAATTTTTGTTTAGCTTGAGGGATTAAAAATGTGCGCGTAAATAATTTATTTTCTTCAACATAACCAGGCATTTCTAAAACAGCGGCATCACCAATCGTATAGGATAAGACCACTTGTTTTTGGCTACGATACAATCCGGTAAAATGTCCCCATGAAGATGGAATTGGACCATATTTTTTCTTATCGACGGGGCTTACATAACGTGGATCAGTAAATTCACCATTGCTAGGATTAGCGTAGCCTGGTCCAGCTTTATTAATAAAAATAGGGTCGCCTACAATTGAGGCGTGTGAATTATGTGAGCCATCAAAAGCAACGCCCTTCCAATTAATAAAGGCTGGCCCTTTCCCGTCACTATTTATCCATCCAGCTGCCATCGAAAGGGTATCGTGATCAAAGACCATCCACGCACGCCCTTGACCAATACCGCCTTCACCCTGATCAACCTGAATGGCAATGCCTTTATAGACAATATGATCGCTGCTGACTTGATAGGTCCAATTTAAATGCGAGCCAAAATCCATGAGCTCGTAATTTTTTGGCTTGCGCTCGCCTGCATTGGCAGAGCACAGAAATGTAACAAAAAATATGATGAGAGCCGATGATAGTGTTCGCATAATGGTATCCGTATAATTTTTGAGGCTGATCTCTTTGGCTGTATGCCAGAGATATTGCTATCAGCAATAACAAATCAGAGTCGATTTGTTATGTAAATAATACAGATGTATGTCCGTTATGTTTTATATAACTATTTTAGCCTAGTCATATGTGCACGCGCCCATACCACTGTCGCGGACAGAGATATAGGCGTGCTCTATAGGTTATCACATCACTTATTTAATGGTAGATGCTTATGTAAATAAGTGGTCATTCGGGTATAGAGGTGCGTAACCGTACCGTCGCCTTCTGAAAGTGAATGCGAACGAGTCGGATAAGACATAAAGTCGAACATTTTGTTATGCTTAATGAGCTTATTAATCAATGTTTCGGAACCTTGATAATGTCCGTTGTCATCGCCAGTGCCGTGGATCAATAACAAATTACCTTGCAGATTTTCAGCATAAGTAATTGGCGATCCAATACGAAATGCTTCGGCATTTTTATCAGGCAAACCCATGTAGCGTTCTTGGTAAATAGAATCATAAAGCAATTGACTTGGATTTGGCGCAACGGCAATAGCGGTTTTATAGAGTTCAGGATATCTAAATATGGCATGCAATGTGTTACTGCCGCCACCGCTCCAACCCCACACGCCAATTCGTTGAGGATCAATAAACGACCAACGCTCTAACACCTTTTTCGTCGCAGCGGCAAAATCGACTGGGGCCATGATGCCAATTTTTTCGTAAATACTCTTACGCCATGCACGACCACGTGACACTTTGGTACCGCGCGTATCGATACTGATGACGACGTATCCTTGTTGGGCTAACATCCAGTGCCATAAAGTGCCGCGACCGCCCCAACTATCACGAACAGTTTGCCCAGCAGGCTCACCATAAACGTAAAAGAAGAGCGGATATTTTTTATTCGGGTCAATATTTTTAGGCTTTAACATCCAGCCATCAAATTTTAGATTTTCATCCGTGCCATCTCCAATATCCACGCGGAAAAAGTCTGCTTGTACATCACTAATGGAGGCGACTTTTTTCTTTAATTCAGCATTGTCAATTATTTGGCGAATTACTTTGTGTGTGTCTGGATTTATGAAATTTACAGAGGTCGGGGTTTTAAAATTCGAATGAGTATGGATTGCCCACTGCGCGTCCGGTGAAAATTGATAAGTATTCCATCCCGTTTGTTCTGCGGGAGTTAGTCGTTCAATTGCTTTGCTGTCGATGTTGACACGGAATAACAAGTGTTGGGTTGGCTCGTTTGGTGCGGCAGAATAATAAACCCAACCATTTGTTTCATCGACAGCTTCAATGTCGATGACATCAAAATCACCAGGGGTAATAAGTGTGCAATCGCCAGTTTGCGTGTCAGCGATATAGACGTGACGCCAGCCATCTCTGTCGCTTAACCATAAAAACTGCTGTCCTTTTTTTAACCATTTTACGTCATTTTCATTTTCAACCCAGGCATCATCTTTTTCAATCAATATAGGTTTAACGGTTCCTGTTTTCGCATCGCTCAGCATTACTGTGTTGGTATTTTGTAGACGATTTAATTGGT
>JAHEDF010000329.1:0-2132 GCA_024641365.1 Planctomycetota bacterium
GGTGTGTCCGTAGCTAATAAGTCATCATTACGCTTTTTGCGCATTTCCTCTAATGGGCCTTCGCCTGGTTTGTGTTCTTTTGGTGCAGGCGGTATAAGCTCACGTTGCTTAAATCCGGCCGGATCTTTTTTGAATTCTTCGACTTCGTTATAGGGCCAAACGGGAAATTCTGGGTAGAAAAAGGAATTTGGTTTATTCGGTTTGTAAACACGTTCACATGCTGGCAATTCTAACGTTGTCCCTGTGAGTGTGTTCGTGAGAATCGCCACTTCGGTTTCAATTGTTTTGGGTTTAACTTCCAAATCTTTTGCCTTTCCACCCATTGGGCGTGATTTGGGATAAATTTCATAAAATAAAACCCGTTCAACTTTTTGCTTGACCTCGGTCAATACGAAATTGGTCGAAAGATCTTCTTCAATTTTTAATTTTGGCCGAAATGGATCTACCACTTTGTGGCCAGGCTCACCAATTCCACCTTCTTTTTTCACCTTAAATTGTTCCGGTTTTAATAGCCATTTTCCTCCCGCTGCATTATTTTCCGCTTTGGGGTCGCGTAAAAACTTGGTCAATAAAATTGAAGCACCGTTATTTTCAGGATTTACAAAATCGACATTCACTTTTTCAAAAACAAAGCGAATGCTTGAGGTCCCTATGATAGTTGCAAAATCACTTTCAGCGCTCGTATATATGGATTCGCCTGGACCGAGTAAGTTTGAGAACGGTCCTACTTTTGTGCCTGCTTCAAATTTATCGATAAATGTTTTGTCATTCCCCTTGAGTGATGTTGTTACAACATCCCAATCAACAACCTCTTCTTCGTAACTACCCTGACGGACTAAAACTGATTGCTCATTTTCAGTACTGCTTGCATTATCGAGTGGCAAACCCGTTACTTTCGCGAAAAGACGCGCACGGAAAGTATAACGTTGCCATGGTTCGGTTGTTGGAACTGAAATTAATGTATTTGCCGGTTCGCCCTTAAATAAAACAACCCCGTTCTTAACTGTTTTTGTATTTAGAGGTTGAAATTCACCGTTACCAATACGTTGCTCAATCAACATACCGACCCATTTTGCCGAATTATCAGCACGACTTTCCAAAGACCAGGTTTTTTGCCAGGCATCAGAAATACGAGGATCAGACGTGCGTTTTGAAGCAGGCATGGCAACATTTAATTCAATCGTACCAATAACATCTTTGACGGTTAGGACAGGAGGATAAATTTCGTAAATATAATAATGGGCACCGCGAACCTCAGGTGGACCAACATCGGTCATCGCACCAAGCCAAGCCATATATTTATCTGATGGTAAATCGACCGCCCAGCGAGTCAGCATGTCATCTAAATAATTTGGCGGCGTTTTCATGACCGGAGGCGATTGTTCGCCACGCTGCTTCTCAACTTTATCTACCATTTCATTGATGCGCTCCATAGAAATATCTACGGGGCGAATAGTTTCATCGGTAAAGGTGTTATAAAGTCCATAGCCACAGGCAGCGACAGCCACCAGCACTAGGATCTTTTCGCCATGTGCGATTAACAGGTCCTGCGCACTCATTGGTTGTTTCCTTCCGAACTGTCGGTCGTCACTTCAGCTGGTGTCGTTTCAGTTCCACTGGCTTCAGTACTGGTTGCGGTTCCTTGGTCTATTTTAGTAAAATCTATGACCGCGATAGTTAATCGTAGTTTCATATTTTCATCTGCCACACCTTTACGCTGACCAGCAGGCAGCGCGCCACGAGCCGCTAATGCTCCGCCAACTACAACAAAGACTGGTTCGGCGATACGTTCTATTGCCGCTTCAGTTGCAACGAGCGTCGAGGTCGATCCTTCTAGTGTAATTGTTAGTTCGTACGATCCGGCATATTGTCCAACATCATTTTGTAAGGTGTCTTTGTGATCACTGACCTGTTTCCATTCAACAGCAGTAATAATCGCATTCTTTTTATTTGCTAATTCATCATTTTTTGTTGTTTTGACCACGGGATTGTCAAGTGAATTGCTACCATTTTGCATTATCGCGGCGGTCAATTTTTCCATAATACGAAAGCGCGTTGTCAATAATGGGTGCTGACTGGCGGCCGGTGTTTGTTCGCCTTTAGTAAAAAAACCTACACGAGTACGAATATTG
>JAHEDF010000329.1:2142-5094 GCA_024641365.1 Planctomycetota bacterium
CGCTGTCCGGTTTAATATCTAAACATTTTGCATTTCGTAATTTAATAAGAATTTCTTTAGTTTTACCGGCATAAGTTGTATACCATGAGAAAAGGTCACCGCTATCCGCTATTGGTTCATGTAAAATAGCACTACGAGTAGTAAGATCCTTTTTTAATGCCGCTAATTGTGAGTTATATTTATCAACATGTGGCTGAAGGACGTCTTTCCAACGCGGCGTCAATAAATATAATTTTGTTAAATTATCAATGTCTTTTTGATCCTCTGCGTCAAAAACACCTTTCGGCTCTCGGCCAGCACGTTCATATAAATTCTCTAATTTTTTATAATCATCATCAAGTTTGTCTTTCACCCTTTCGGGCGTATATCCATCTTCATTCTCAATTTGATAAAAGCCAAATAATCCTAATTCAATAAGAACAATAACCCCACAGACAATCCAAAAGGTATATGGTTTAAGTTGTTTTGCGTCCACGTTATGCCCCTCTTATTGCTCTGCCGTAGTTGTTACGGCGACAGCGGTGCTGGCGAATCGGCATTCAAATGTCAGTTTCCGCACTGAAATTTTTCGCGGATCTTGAATCTTTTTATATGTACCAGTTTGGCTATCCACCTGGGTATTATCAATGAGCCAGTAACTGTCCTCACTAACAACATCACTTTTTACTTGTGCCTCGGCAAATAAATATTCGTTTGGATAGAATGGCTTTAGGTAAGGAGGCACCGGCACTACTTTAAATTTATCCACTATTTGCTGCGGCAGACTTTTTAGTGAATCATCTTCTAAACGTGGCACGCGAATAGTTACGCGCACCAAACGATCTTCCCGTAATGGACGGAATGGCCCTGCATCCTTATCATATCCAAATGGCAGCACTTCAATGCTATCGACGTACAATGCTTGCAATACGGGAGGGCCGCCTTCTGCAGGGAGTTTTTCCCCTTTATTAATTTGGCCGTTAGCGCTAATAAATTCTTGCAAGGTTGTCAGAACACCTTGGTAGGAAGCATGGACAATTCCCTTACGACCATAACTACTAAAGCCCTTTAACGTTGCCGCTAAGGGAGCTACTTTTTCAAGCACTGCTTTTGAATCTTTGACGCGATTTTCATTATCTTTGTGTTTTGTCAGAATAACTTCCGACATCGCCATATTTTCACTCATAACACCAGTGGTAACAATATAATTAATCGTAAAGGTGACTCCCAATAACAGCACCAACAATACTGCCGCCCAGCGCTTCGTCTTTAAAATGCGCTCCATGCGTTCGGTCGTAGATAGCAAATTGACATTTGCCTGAGCAAGACCCGCACCCTGTAAAGCCAAACCAATCGCAACGCCAAGTGATTGTAAATCACGCAGGAAGTTTTCGCGCTCCAGCCCTCCTGCCACTTCAATTTTATCAAGATCTTCTAAAATATTAACGGTATAACGAAGGCGCTCGGCAATATACTCAGGTAAATTTGGCAGGCGGAATGTATTTCCGGAAATAACAATATTTTCTAAATTAGCTTCTGGATTTTGTGATTTATAGAAGCCTAAAGACCGTTGCACTTCACTAGTTAATTCATTTAAAGTACCTTCTAATACTTTTAGAATTTTCTCTGCTTGGCGACTATCAGCAATTTGACGTTTTAACGTTTCGGCTTCTTCGAAAGAAACACGGAATTTTTTCATGAAAACACGGGTGATATCGTTGCCCGATAAGGCCAACGTACGCATCCACAATGTTTCACCTTGATATAAAACTAAGTCAGTATTTTCCGAGCCAACGTCAAGAATTATGACCGTTTCATCTTCTCCGAACTCTTGGTCAAATCGTACGAAATTATACAACGCTAAACTAGTAACCGAAACACCAACTAAATTAATTCCGGCGCGCTTACATTTACTGACTAATTCATCAGTCAGCTCACGCTTCGCCGCAAATAAGGCTACATCATTTGAGGCACCATCTGGCGCTGGGGACATATGATATCCCCATTCTACTTCATCGAAATTACCTGGAATTTGCTGGCGCGCTTCCAACTCCACCATCATGTGGACGCGCTTTGGATTAAGCACCGGAATATTTATCGTACGCGAAAAGATTTGACGCCCTGATAATGACGCAATGACAGGAATACCGCCAAATTCCTCATGCTGCGCCAATGATTGCAGCGCTTTGACTACCGCTTCATCGCGGTCGCCATCTTCGGTCACATTGATGGGCTCAATGGCATAACCGAGTACGGTGACGGTGTTCGCATTTCGCGATACCTTGACCGCCTTGATGCTGGAATGCCCGATATCAAGGCCCCAGACGATCGGATATTTTTCCATAACTTGGCTTCCAACAATGGATTGAGACGGATAGACGAAAGTCGCCGAACTATAGTGAGACGGCACGTCTCGGTCAAAGGCACCATTCATCGCAAAATTTAGGGTGTGTGAGAGCCGACCACCTTGATACAGAACAAGCGCTCAACGCCGACCCAGGATTTTTAAACCGCTGAAAGGAAGGGCTTTCGTCTTGAAAAAGTGATAGTAAATACTGCGCTCCCGCTTTTACAGGGACCTGTGGCAGAGCGGTTGAATGCACCGGTTTTGAAAACCGGCAGACCCGAAAGGGTCTCGTGAGTTCGAATCTCACCGGGTCCGCTTTTCTTTCTTCGATATATCTCTAAAGACAGGCGCTCACAAAATGGGCTCCTGTTATTTATTTTTGAATCTCAATAAGTTACAATTATCCAAATAAATACTTTGCTGGATCTCGTTTTTCATCACGTGTATTTATCATTGCTGCTCACCAGCTACCGCCTTACCCAACCACAGCAATTCACGGCCGAAATACACTTACCGTTGAATAAAATTTAATCCTCAAAACCGCAGTAAGGGTCCAGCTCCGGCGTTGCCTGATACTCGACGTAGCGTTGCTACGCCTTCGCATCAGGCGCCTTGGATCTGAACCC
>JAHEDF010000330.1 GCA_024641365.1 Planctomycetota bacterium
CAGGTATATTTATAAAACAACTATTTCGTTACCAAAATTGGCCGCGAATGAGCTCTAGGTGAAATATTTCACCAGTCGCAGTGATGACAGACTTGAATTGTATGGTTGGTAGACAGGATTAGTAAATGATTTCAGGTGCCTGTCCCGTTAAGTTTTAAGTTGGTTAAGTTCCTCCTCCTGTCCCGTTAAGTTCCACGCTAGGAAGCATATACCTGAAGAAATGAGTTTACATTGTGTTATTTTATCAATTCGGGGGAAAGTCGATGACGAAGATGGAATTAGATTTGCAATAGCAGCTGAAGCTTGCGTTGTAGAATATCTGTCAATTAAGCTGAAGAAAAAAGCGACTTACCCGATTGCTCCTGGCTGGACAACTAGTATTACTTATTCATGAAATTAAGCGAACGATCTTCATATGGAATAAATTTAACTTAAACAGGGGCACTAGATGAGACCGATATTATTGATGCTTATCTTACTAATATTTGCAAATGCCATCTCTCTTGCATCGGCAATTTTTCAGTTATTTATCCAAATAAGGGTTCGTGAAGAAAATTTGGTTGTCGAACATACCGATTTAATTCCAATGATTTTAATCTTGACGATTTTTAATATATCGATTTTAACGGTTCTTGCATTTATGATTTATAGGACATTTCGTAAGCCCCCGTCCTGTGAAAAAAGCTGCTAAAGGACAGGCACCTACTTCCCCTTGTGGCGTAAGGACTTACAGCCTGTTTATTTTTAAAGAGAGATACCCCATGAAATGCCGTCCCATGATATGCCATGTCAGACGCACAAATCTTATCAACTGACTGCGACGCCGTTAACTGTCCCAGTCATCTATTTATCAGTCACATTTATTTTCGCCGCACTCTTCCCGTTTTCGTTTTGCTCACGCGTGAAGTCGTTGAACGGGCAATGCGGTTCGTGAATTTATTTTCTGGGGCATACTGCGATTTCGGGATCACCATGGTGCCAGACCACAGATCGTGCAATGTAAGTCGGTCATTGGCTAAGGCGCGTAATTGTCCTAAGGGAATTATGCGCAGCAGGTGACGAAGTAATGCCGTTCCAAAACTAATACGACGACCGTTTTTACGATACACGACGACTTGCTTACATATAAGTTTTCCGATGGTGCCGCCAAAAAAGGATTCAAAAATTACTGGATATAAGGTAAGTAAGATAAACAAAACAATGTACACAATGAAGGCGACACCGAAACCTTTATCAAGCGCTGCCCCAATTTCTTCGGTGTCTCGTTCATACAATTCGCGCAGATATTTCTTTTCAGCATAGGTATTTTTTAGCTGCACATGTGCATTATAACGAGCGACTTTATCTGCTTCAGATTCATCTTCAGGGCCTGGTGGCGCTGCATTTGGTGGTTCTGGTGGTAAACCCCGAATATATTCTCCACTTTTTGTATATTCATCATAACTGGGGATCGGGAAGTTACTCGATAATCGCTGACGTTTCTCATCAATACTGGATTTCGTGCCTTCAACAAACATACCAATAATGAGAATTATATTTATCATGATCAACGGAGTGAAAATAATACCCATGAAAACATTATCTATAATATGGGATGCGACACGTGAGCCAAATGAACAAGGGGTATTGTTGGGCTCGAAATCATCGTCATCTGAGACATTCGCCTGTTGAGCAGATCTTCGATGACGACTGGTCGTTACTTTTTTAGGTTCAGCTAGAGACTGTGGGGAATTTTCCGCTTCCACATCCTGTTCAAAATGGTCGTGTTGCTGGTCAGCAATTTGTTCATTGGACTGCTGCTGAGCAGGTACAGCAGGCGCTGCAAATAATCCTTTTACTTTCGCAGCTGGAACCATGGACGCCATATCACCACGACGAATGAGCGTATCGGGAAGAATTTGGCCCTGATCGACTAATTGTTTGATATCGCGTGGGTTTAAGGGCCCTTGTTCAGAGTTGTCCAGCATCACGTACCAGTCATTTTTGGACATAGTGGGACCCAGGCCTTCCGCATTAGCGCTTTATTATCAGCTTTAGGCATCCTGTACGACATGTCATAACATTTTCAACCTTTTTCGCACATCGTGTATTCTATTTTTAAAATATTATTTATTGAGAAAATAACGACCGTTTTGGTCCAATATGATTAAATGTAGGATCTGTCTAAGCTCCTGATGTGAAGTTGCGTAAATTTCCGAGATAGGGCAAATTATATCTTAATGCGTTTGAAACTACAATAAATCCTTATACCACGTGTGTGCGAGAGATCGATTGATCGACAACTTTATAAGATGATTTACGTATGAGTTCCCCAGAGTCTTACAGAGGGGAACCCATGAAAAACGCCGTCGCTGTCTTATTCCTATTTTGTGTCGGAACGTGTTGGTTATCGTCGCCGTCGATGGCTGAAGAATTACCTGAAATGAAAGTGTGGCCGGGTGCGGTTCCTGGGGAAGATGCTTATACGCCGCCGAATCCGCCTCCGGCAGCGAAAACGTCTGGCGGTGTGACCCGCATTGCCTTGGTCACTGAACCGACCATGACCTTTTATCCAGCAGCAAAAGAACAAGCCAATGGCACGACGGTGTTAGTGTGCCCAGGCGGCGCGTATAATATATTAGCCTACGATAAAGAAGGCACCGAAATAGCGGCGTGGTTAAATACCATTGGCGTGCATGCCGCTGTTTTAAAATATCGCGTCCCACGGCGCAGTAAGGATGCTGCGTACCTTGCTCCACTGCAAGATGCGCAACGTGCTATTCGCCTGTTGCGGAGCAATGCAGAAAAATGGGGTATTAATCCCAAAGCAATTGGTGTGCTTGGTTTTTCTGCTGGCGGTCATCTAACCGTGATGACGGGCGTTAAAGGACAGGAACCAGTTTATGACAAACAAGATGCAGTTGATGAGATGAGTTGTGCACCAAATTTTTTAATTCCTATTTATCCAGCCTATTTAGGTGATGAAAAAAATGCTGGTCCACTTAGTCCACTCGTGGCGGTAACCAAGGATACGCCACCGACATTTATTGCCGTCACGCATGATGATGCCTTACGCGGCTTAAATGCGGCATCATTATATATTGAATTAAAGAAAAATAACGTGCCAGCTGAATTACATATCTACACAAAAGGTGGCCACGGTTACGGCATGCGCGAATCTCCAAATCCAGTCCATACGTGGCCGCAACGCTGCGAAGAATGGCTCCGCGCTATGGCGCTGATAAAATAATGTCATTTATTTTTTCACTGGAGCCGCGGAGAGCGCAGAGATGCGCGGAGAAATACCTATTTTATTATTCAACGACTTAGACTAAATGTGATGGTCATCTCTTTAGTCCTCCGCATCCTTGCGTTTCCTGGGCATGCTTTTAAAAATGATTTAGATTACAGTCCGGCTAATAAGCCATTACGCATGGTCATCATGCGTTTGGCAATTTCGCGATTTGTTACTTGTTTTGCAGCATCAGTTAGGGCATTGGCTAACGGTGTTTTTTGGTCAGGCGGACAGTCGGGAATGGCTTGTAAAATCGGCATTTCGACTCGTTCCCACAGATCAATAATATTCTGAGAATTACCACGTTTCGCTAACTGTTCTAATAATTGAGTGGCAATAACACAGCGCATGGCACCTTGGGCATTTTTTAGACGGTCGACTGTCGCATCAATTATACTCGAACGTTTTACTAAGCGCATGACGAGAAATACAGCCGCCATGGCCACTACAGCAAGTATAATATATTTTAAAACCATTCAGATGCCTCCCAGTTGTATGTCTCACAGTGTGGGCAATGGATGTAAAACGCAACGTTTTGCAGAGTGATCTACCGCATTGGTGCAGAAATTGCTACTCTGCTCGTTAGCTAAAATCATTATTTCCCTGGCGGATAGCGTTCGGCAAGGTTAGCAATATAAGCAAGGATATCACGGAATTGTTCATCTGATAATCCACCTGTTTGCTCATGCATTTTTGCGCCTTCTTCATCATCAGCTTGATGTCCGCGTATGCCGTCACGAAATTTAATCAATTGGGATAATAAATACCAATCTTGTAATCCCGTTAATGGTGCGGAATGAAATGCGAGTTCACCGCTGGCATTATAGCGGTGACAATCAATACAATTGTTGGTATATATATCTTTGCCTATTTTAGCATTACCACCCAAGGTATTGCGCGTTGGAAATGGCGACATGTTTTCAATAGTGGCGACAGCTGCGGTGATCATGTCGTCGGTTAATAATCGTGCTATTGCGTGCATTTGTTGACCAGCAGCATCTTTTATATGCGTACCACGTTTATCCGTGCGAAATTTATGGAGCTGATGTTTTACATACCATGTAGGAAGCCCAGCTATGGAAGGCGTTTTCAAAGCGACATTCCCTTCTCCTTGTGCGCCATGACAGGTTGCGCACACGGTTGAGAAAGTAGCTGCGGGCGTGGTTGGTAACGTCAGTGGTGCAACGACATGTGCATTTGTCGTTGTTGTCGTCGCAGCACGATCACCACATGAAATCAGCACGCTGACGACGATGATAGTAAGTATTATAAAAATGTAGCGCATTTGAGATCCGGACTTCCGGACGCTAATTAATGTCTAAAATGCCGGACACCAGTAAATACCATGGCGAGATTTGCTGCGTCGGCTGCGGCAATAACGCCAGGATCACCTTTACTGCCACCGGGTTGGATAACTGCGGTAATACCCGCTTTTGCTAATGTTTCTAAACCATCAGGAAATGGGAAAAAAGCGTCGCTCGCGGCAACGCCACCTTTCGCACGTTCATGTGCTAAATGCGTGGCAATCCACGTACTGTTAACACGACTCATTTGCCCAGCGCCCGTGCCCACTAATTCACGATTTTTAGTAATGCAAATCGCATTTGATTTGAGATGTTTGCATACCAACCACGCAAATGATAAATCTGCTAATTCAGCTGCGGTTGGTGCACGTTTGGTGACGACCTGTAACGAGTCAGCAGCCCATCCATGAGTATCATAATCTTGTAATAAAATGCCGCCGAGCACATTTTTACTATAACGCGCGCCAGCAGGAATTGGCTGCCACGCACCAACTGCTAATAAACGTA
>JAHEDF010000331.1 GCA_024641365.1 Planctomycetota bacterium
TCTGCAGAGGAGCGCACGAATAGAAAAAGAGTGCCAGGTAGCTTGGCCAAGGGATTTGTTTACCGCCTAATCGATTTCATTTGCCCGCTTTTCAGCGTTCTTAGGGCTTTGCGAGCTCTTTAGGGCCAGCTTTCTCAATGATAACCCGAACGCCGACGCCTTCTTGCACGACATCGCGACCCACCTTGGTAAGCGCCTCTGGCAGACAGGCCGCACGGGGCATTAGCCAAGAGCCACCACTCCACCACGCTTGATCACTACTTGGGCCTTCGACCCACTCGCCCACATTGCCAAGTATATCGGCCAGTCCCCATGCGTCGCGCCGCCCACTACCGACAACTGATGGAGTCGATCCGCTTTCCGCTGCGTAAGTCAATTGCACTAAATCACGAGAAGTAAACTTAATCGCTTGGCCTCGAACAATCGCTTCAATTCCTTCGTTAGCAGATGAAGCCACGTACTGCCATTCTGCTATGGTTGGTAATCGCAAACGTGCCGCTTGGTTATCCTTTTGTAATTGATCATTAACCGCTTTTAAGAATTTATCACACACTTGTCGGCTAATATTATGAATGGGTAGATCATCGCCGCGATGGGCACTGGGATTACCATCGCTAAAAAAGCCGCCCATTATATTAACCCAGAGGGCCTGATTAATTTCTGCCTCTGCTATCCAAAACGGTTCTTTAACAGTAATGCTTTTACCATTTACAAGCGCTAATTGCCCCTCAGGAATATAACGAAAACGAATAGTATGCTGTCCGACCGTCAGCATGGACCAACGTCCATAGGCATCAACGCCTGCAGATGAACTCCACGGTGGTGTTAAAGGAATTTTCATTTCAATTGATAAAGGTAATTCACGCATCAATGCTGGTGATAAATTACTAAGCGTGGTAATTGGTAAACGCGATAGCACCGTTTTGGGAAAGCGAACGACCATTTCAGGTTTATCAACAATAATTTCGCGCGCCATGACTGTTAATGTTTCTATAGCGTCTTGTTGATGGCGGGTAACGGTTTTTGATAAAATAATTTTTTCAAGCATACGTGCGCGTTCTTCAATATCCTCAATTGCTAACACGGTTTGCCATTCATTGTCTTCTATGGTATTTTTTATTTCCTTCAGCGCTTTTTCTGCCTCACTACGGTAGGCCTGATTTGCTGAATCATTTAGATACACTTGAATCGCTTGTAAGCGTGCAGATAAATCTTCTGTTTGAATAGCAGCTTGCCATGTGGCGGTTGCTAATAATTCCTGAGCTTCGGTATCATGCGCGCGATCGCCAGGTCGCTCTAAATAGGCACGTACATTCATAATTTGTTGGCTTGGTGGAATATCAGCAGAAGCACGCGCCCATGCTTGGTCATCAATTTGTTTTCGCAGTATTTTTGCACGTGCCGCCGCGGCCGCCGCGTGACGGCCTGGTTGCATTAAATAATCATCAATGGCAACAATTCCTGCCACGGGGTCTTGAATCGTTAGGACTTTTTCCCAGCGTGCATCGTCTGCTGCTTTTTCTGCCATTTGGGCTTGCTTGGATAATATTTCATTTTGCGCGGCAATTGCTTCCGTTTGCTTTGCAGGATTTGGCAAAGCTAAATAAGCCGTAATAGCTGCTAATTTGTTGTCTGGATCTTGTGCTGAACGAACAGCTTCCCAGGCTTCCGCGTCACGTGCTCGGATTATTTTTGTAATGGTGCGTTTGGCTTGTTCTGCACGTGCTGTATCTGACGTCCGATCTGCATACGCTTGTAAAGCTGCCATGCGTTCAACGCGATCAGGAATGGCATTAGCCCGTGCGAAATCTTGGTCATCAATTTCCAAGGTCGTTTGGTCACGCAAATCAATAAATGACGAGCGTTGTTTGAGGTCTGGCTTTGCTAATAAAACTTCAAGTTGTGCAAACCGTTCTAGTAAATTTTTATTCTCAGACAGCGCTGTGAGTAGGTTTTCAGTGACGGCTTGATTCAAACGATAGCGTGCTATTCCCACTTCATCATGATAAAAGAAATGTCCACCTTGCTCATATGCTGCAACTAATTCCAAGCCGTGTACCGGATCGGTTGTTGTTCTAATTGCTTCGTATGCGCTTTTATCACGCAAAAACACAATCGAAAAACCAATGATGACCAACGCCGCTGCACTACCAATACCGATGCGAATTGCCCATTGTCGAATTCGTATTTTTTTTCGGCTCGCTAATATTTTTTCGCCACGTGCCAGGACTGTTTTACTGTCAGCCAATTGTCCTGATGATGTACGTAATGTTGCGACAGCTTCTGCTAATTTCTCCGTTAAAGACGATTCGCCTGCGGCAATAATTGCATGGCACGCTTTTATATCGGCCCATAGGTTTTGTTGCTTATCCAATTGCTTTTGGAATTCGTCTTCGCCAGTCACTGAAACCAATTCTTCTAAAATCGGCACGCGTAAATCTGGACGATTGCGATCAGTTGCTGCTAACTCATCTGCTAATGTTGTTCGCTGTTGTTGACGTTTTTCTAAAACATTGTTGGCTTGCTGAAGTAAAGCCGGCGTGGTGCTCATCGCCTCGCCATGAGATTGCAAATCCGCAATCGCATTATCTAAAATAGCGATGCTCGGCTGTTCAATTGCTTGCAAAAGTTGTTCGTGTAAATGCTGCACTTGTGCTAGGCGTTCACGAATCTGGGTTATTTCAGGATCATCGGCTGCAGTTGGATCAATATGTAATAATGTCGCAAGGGCTTCATTAGCGACGTCAATTTCTTGTGGATTATAATTAATTACTTTATCACGCAAAACCGTTGAGCGTCGAATGCGATCGGTCAATGCTCGCTTATTTGACTCTAATTGCTCTTCTAAAATTGACTGACCTTGTTCGATTAATAAATTAGTCGTGGACAAACGGTCTGTCATTGCTGATAGGGCATCAAGTGCTGACTGTAATGCGACGACATCGCGACTAGCCACCGCATTATTTAATGCATGTTCAGCTTTGGTGACAAATTTCACACGTTCTTGCGTCGCATCTATACACGTGCGTACAGCTGGATCACGTGTATGGCGATACCACGTTTGGTACCAACCAAGAACTGCCGACACATCACTTGGATCATTCGCGATAACTAATTCACGACAGGCATTAGCCACAATTACATACAAACGGTCAGCATCACTGACGCGCTCTTTCAGCATGGCTGAAGCCAAAGCAATTTGACGCGGGTAGTCACCTGCTTCTTGGGCTTCCGCTAATTGCTGTGATAATAATGACAGTATACTGGACATGGGCTTTTTTCTAAGAAGCGTTGCTGTTTAACTACTATCACGCGCAATGCACGTGAATTGACAATGATAAGTGAAATGTCTCTTATGTGTGACTGATACCGTTTTGTTAAAGAAACGGCGCTCTGATGCACAGAACATCATGTACAAAAATAAGTCGCTTTATCGGTATTTTACTAAGGCCATGCGAGTCTGACAATGTAGCAGCTTTGTACACAGCGATTAAACACCATGTATTCGTTAATAAGACGAAAACCACGCGGTTTGGGCGCGGGAGTTTTCTATGCAACTACAATCTCACTTTATTTCGTTTGCGCAGCTTCTTTTTTATCTGCGCCAGTAATAAACCGCCACACCATGGTCAACGGATCATAATAACGATCTGCAATACGTTCTTTAAGTGGGATGATGGCATTGTCCGTTATGGTAATATGTTCAGGGCACACATCTGTGCAGCATTTTGTAATATTACAAAAGCCGATTCCACCTTGATGCTTTAGATACGGTTCGCGATCAGCTGTATCGACTGGATGCATTTCTAATGATGCTGCGCGCACAAAGAAACGCGGGCCAGCAAATACATCTTTTTTATCATGATCACGAATAACGTGACAGGTATTTTGGCATAAAAAGCATTCAATACATTTACGAAATTCTTGCGCGCGCTCCACGTCGCGTTGTTGCATGCGGAAGGTGCCGTCATCAGCAACAAAGCGTGTGCCCTTTTTCGCGGGTGTGAATTTAGTAATCTTTTTATTTACCTCATAATTCCACGACACATCAGTCACTAAATCGCGGATGTTAGGAAATGATTTCATCGGCTGAATGGTGACATCACCCTCCGGTAATGATTCCATACGCGTAAGACACATTAAACGTGGCTTGCCATTAATTTCAGCAGAGCAGGAACCGCACTTACCGGCTTTGCAATTCCAACGACACGCTAAATCAGCTGCTTGCGTAGCTTGCACCTGATGAACGGCGTCCAGTACCACCATGCCTGGGGTAATTTCGGCTGTGTAGGATTTCATTTCTCCGGCGTGTTTGTCTCCACGCCAAATATGAAAAGTACGTTTTTCAGGAGCTGCGGTAGTGATGGAACTCATGGTCGTATCCTTATTTCGCCTGCTCTTCAATGATAGCTTTTAATTCATCTGGTAATGGTTTCACCGCTTCGCGATTTAAAACCATCTGACCATCATCACCTTTTTTGATGATCATATTCATTTTCGCAAATTCGTCTGATTTTTCTGGGTAGTCTTCACGGAATTGTGCACCGCGACTTTCTTTGCGTTCAATTGCGCAACGCGTAAGTGCTTCTGATACCGTTAATAAATTCTTTAAATCCATGCAGGTATGCCAGCCAGGATTATACTCGCGATTTGCTGGAGCCTGCACTTTCACGGAACGATCTTTTAATTCTTTAATTTTTTCCAATGCATCCAACATTTCATCTTCTTTACGCACAATGCCAACTTGGGCTTGCATCATGACCTGTAAATCTTGCTGCACTTTATACGGATTTTCATCGCCCTTTGGCGCATCCATAAAATGTAAGGCCCATTCGCTAGCAGCTTTCACTTCTGCCTCGTCTATCCAACCGGCTTGATGATCTTTGGCCCATTTGGCCGCATGTTCGCCAGCACGTTTGCCGAATACTAATAAGTCTGATAATGAATTACCGCCTAAACGATTGGCGCCATGTAAACCAGCTGCCGATTCACCTGCTGCAAATAAGCCTGGCACGTTTGACATTTGCGTGTCGCCATTAACGCGGATTCCGCCCATGGTGTAGTGCGTTGTTGGGCCTACTTCCA
>JAHEDF010000332.1 GCA_024641365.1 Planctomycetota bacterium
ACGCACAGTATTGCCAACGCGGGTAGTCAAGAAGAGGCACTCCGTACGTTGGATATGCTACAAGACTTGTACGCACAAGAACAACGCTTGTGGAAATATTATAATGCGCTTGATAAACAATTAGAAATTCGCAGTCGTCTTGCCGAAGAACGTGCTGCTTTAGAACAACGGGTCAGCAATCACGAAAATCGCTTACGTGATATAGATGCCTCAATTGAGCAATTACGCCCACCTGAAAAAGCCTCCGATACTATTAATTTTTCAAATCAATAACCACCTATTGAAAGGACTCATTCATGGGACTCATAAAAACATCTATTCTCGTTACCGGCGGCGTCTTATTGGGAGGCGCATTATTATTAGGTACAGGACCGTTATCGAGTTACTTACGCACGTCAGCACGTGTTGCTTCCGAAAATGTGCACGATGCCGTTCCTGTAACTTTTGAAATTGAACGTATCCAAACGTTAGTTGGCGATTTGGATGCGGTTATTGCTGAGCATCAAGCACAATTAGTTAAACAACGAGTGGATTTAAAATATTTGCAGCAAGAAGTGGCACGCAATCAACAAAAAATGCTCACTCTTGAAGATGAAGTACAAGCCGCCCGTACCATTCTAACCGTCCACCAAGCTAATTATCAAATCGGTGATAAATCCTATGATCGTGCGGTTGTTATGCAGCAAGCTAAAAATAAAGCCGAAAGTCTGATTCGCACGCGCG
Source organism: Planctomycetota bacterium (assembly GCA_024641365.1). Next base: position 724 of record JAHEDF010000332.1, read on the forward strand.
GGTTATTGGAAGCAAAGCAACAAACGCTCACTACTTTAAATACAGCATTACAACAAGCAGGAGACCAATTAGCACAAGCGCGCGGTCAACGTGAGACGTATAGTATCCGATTAGCCGAATTACGTGCGATGGCTGGTAATGTGGCAATTCGCAAAGAATTAGTCACCCAATTGCAAGATTTACCAAATAATATTGATAGCGGTGCTTTTCAAGAAGTGGAACAAGCCTTTCAACGGGTCGAGCGCGAACTCGAAGTACAAGATCGCATGTTGCAAGATGCCTTTACCTCAACCACATCAACACAAAGCAAAGATGCCATTAATTTTTCGAAAACAACCGAGCCAGATGTTTTAGCAACACTTGATAAAGCACTTAGAAAGCAATTTGAAACAGATCCGGTCGCATTATCACATCAGAAAACGGACCAAAAAAATGTAACTCCAATTGATGCCGATCCATTTGCAACTGAATCAGATGATAAATCGAAACCTATTAATGCCGATCCGTTCGCTACAGAATCAGATAATAATGCGACACCCATTAAACCACAACACTTGGTAATGAAGACCCGTTTGCCAAGTTATGATTTTACCACTTAGCGATGTCATAAAACTGCTATTCGTGCTCTGCGCTCACGCAATTTTATGTAAACATATTTCAACGAAATAACAATGAATGGAGGGGCTATGCGCCATGCCACTATCAGCATGCCATGCGCTTTTTTTCTCCAGAATCGTGGTGCGCGTGCTCTGAGAAACCGTCATGGCTATGCGTTCATTAACACAGTGCAGACTTTGCGTCTGGTTAGACTGGTTTTTCCAACTTTCTGCTAATCATGATTGCCACCGTGCCCATCACTACCAATTGCCCGCGCTGTGCAGCCCTCGTTGGCGGTGAACCCGATCCAACAACGGGGAATTTGTTATGTGCAGCGTGCGGCAGCCAATTTGATCCGCGCCAATCAGCCACTGCCGCAAGTAGTTCGGCACCCCCTGCGATGTGGCAACCACAAAGCGGCGACTTCTTAGCTGGCGGTTATAGTTTAGTAAAAGAATTAGGCCGCGGCGGCATGGCTACCGTTTGGCAAGCACGACAAGAGCGTTTATCACGTGACGTCGCGGTAAAAATATTACATGCACATTTATCCGGTGATGCCGAATTACGTCGCCGCTTCTTGCGCGAAGCGGAAGCGATGGTGCAATTGGACCATCCGCACATTGTACCAGTTCTTGATCGCGGTGAACATGGTGAGCGACCATTTTTAGTAACCGCCTTAGTCGGCCCACGGACGTTGCGCAATGAAATGGCCGATGGTCGTTTGCAACCAGATCGGGTAGCGACAGTTGCACAACAAATTTTATCTGGTCTCGCACATGCACATGAGCGAGGCCTAATTCATCGCGATATTAAACCAGAAAATTTATTAATTACCGACGATGGGAAAGTGCACATTGCCGACTTTGGCATTGCTCAAGTCGCCCGCAGTTTAGACGGACATACGCTTACACAATTAACCGGCACTAATGTCATTATGGGCACGATTGCTTATATGGCACCAGAGCAAAGCGAAGCACGCAATTTCATCGACCATCGCTGTGATCTCTACAGTGTAGGCGTGGTTTGTTATGAAGCCCTAGTTGGTCACCGCCCTGTTGGTCGCTTTGAAGATCCCAGTTCCACCCTGCAATTACCCGCTATTTTAGCAAAATTATGGGATACTTTTATATTTAGCTTGCTTGAACGTAATCCCGAAAAGCGTCCGCAAAATGCTCAAGCGGCTTTATTATTTATAAATAAAATCACCGAATTAAGTACGCTCTATATCAATACGGTAGACCATAATTTACTGCATATTTTCAACCGTCGCTTAATAAGTACACAAGCGGAATTAGCTGATGTAGGCATCAAAATTTCTCTCGGCGAGTTAGATAACACGATTAACAAATCGCACGCCGCTGACATTCCTATAAAAGAAACTTTACCGCTTTCAAAAGTTGAATCCCAAAAAACGCACCGAATCGACGACCCCAAAGAAAAAGAGGTCGATGAAGAGTCCTATCCACATGGCCGTAAATTAATGCGCGCCAATGATGATATGTGGATCGGTGGATTACTGAGCGGTTTTGCACGCTGGGCTGGAATTCATCCTGGGTGGGTGCGCCTCGGCGCTTTAATTTCACCCTTTTTCGTAGTCGATAATTTCTGGGCTGGCGTTGTTGTTTTTATTGCCTGCTATGTAGGGCTTAGCCTCTTTATTCCACGTTGTCCGCAAAAAAAATATACTCCACGTCCGCTTAATGCCACCTGGCCAAAACGTGGCATCGGTGGGATTCTCGGTGTCTGTGACTTATTAGGTCGCATCACTGCCCTCCCGGCTTGGGCATGGCGCATTATTGCGATATTCGCATTGCCTTTTGGTAGTTTAATCTGCTATGTCGCACTCGGTATATTTTTACCGCGTCTACAAGCGGAAGAGCCGCATGTTCATGAGTTTAAACGAAAAGAAAATGACCATAATACCGATGATGGCTCAATGCCAACACAAGTTGGTAGCAGTAGTTATCGCTTTTGGATTTTTCTCGCCGCGACAACTGGTATCGCGGCTTTAATAATGAACTCAAATCTAACGCACTTTTCCACAGGCACCACGACGCTGTGGTGGATTACTGGCATAGCAACTTTTGTAGCGCTCTTCAGCGCCCGCCATAAACCAGCCGAACCACAAGCTGAAAAAACTGGCGGCAATATAAACGGTATCTTAGTTGGCATTGGCCTCTGTTTAACGCTTTTAATAATAGGACCGGACACGCGGCCACCTATCGACAATATGTCGGTACACATTAATGGAATCCCAGCTAATTTCGTCACGAGCAACGGAAACAGCACAGACCCCTTCGCTGTTGAGTTAGACCCTGCGAATTCCAAATATAGCAATTCAATTACTTATAATAACACTCCTTCGGCTCAGGTTGTTAATAATCAATTCGTATTAATAATGGGAGCGATTTTTCTCGCAGCATTTATTACCCTAGCGTCTCTTTTTTTACAAAATCATAAAACTATATTCTTTTCCACGGCAGGATTTATTGGCGTCGGCAGCATCGCATTAATTACTATGTCACCGCTTAATAACCTGTTCCATGGTGTCTCTTTTTCGTTAATGCTGCTCGCCTATGTGACATTATCCTGTGTCATTTGGGGTATGACAAATAAACTGTTACAACCGTTAGGTCCTCGCGATGAACAAAAAACGATTGCACCAACATTGATTGGTATCGCGACGCTGGCTGGCATGGCAATTTGTGCCATGCCATTGCTCTCATCCATCGATGCACAGTCTATTTCTTTTCAATTACCATCATGGATGGGTATCGCAGCTATCGTTGCCTGTGTATTTTTTGTTGTCGCTATGGCAAAACATCATGCCTTTTATCTGGTTGTCTTTATATTTATCATTCTCGCATTTGTTACATTTTTATTAATGCCAGGCACTGTCTCAAGAGTAAAGACTATTACCCCTCCGATCCCAATGGAAAGTAGCTCACCGCTCTTTATCGAAGCGCCTTAATCAACTAGGTCCTCACTAATTACGCTATGTCATATCGCTCAAGCCATGCTCCAACTGAACACTTGGGCTTTGTCCCAAGAGGCGTAGCATTGTCCGACATGACAGCATCTACCTTCATGGTTACCGTAATCGATGGCGACTGCGTACCAGCACAGTTGCCAATTAATGATACGATAACAATTGGACGTGATCCAAATTGTGATTTACGTGTTTTAGATGATCGTGCGAGTCGTTTTCATGCGCGTTTGGAGTTTGAACAGGGAAAGATCATTTTACATGATCTCAATTCTTCAAATGGTAGCTACTGTAATGACAAGCGTATTACTAAGCCGACTATTTTAACGGCCGGGTCTTTTTTTAGCTGCGGTGGTATTCAATTTGCATTGCTTACGAACAATGGAAGCGGTGATGACACTCAGGCCATAACCGATAAAGGACAGGTTCTTAATATATCGAACCAACAACCAACGCGGCTTTGGGCTAGTGGCGATGCGCCGGATGAACTTGCCATTATTCACACTATTTTAAATGCCTGGCATAAATCTGAACCGCAAGACGCGCCCAAAGCGCTTACTACTATGATGAGTCAACAATTAGGCTGTAAGCAAAGTGCTATTGTCCTTGGCGGACGTGTTGTTGGTGGCGGGATTACGCGGCGTTTGGCTTTGCGCCTTGCACACGGTACCCAAGCCCGCTTATTACGTCTTGGTCATGAATTGAGCGGACACACCATTGCAGCTGCGGCCATTGGCAGTGCGGTAACTGCTCCGATCGG
>JAHEDF010000333.1 GCA_024641365.1 Planctomycetota bacterium
GCTGGCGTGGTTTGGCATTGGGGCTATAAATTACTTTTCTTATGTGAATATTATTTAGCTACCAAGGATAAAGAAGTTCTTCCTGCTATAGAAGAATATGCGACTGGCTTAGCACGTGGTCAAAGTTTATACGGCACATTTGGCCATAAATTAGCTGAAACCATAGCTGATAATGGCGTCCATGGATCAATTGGTCCCTATGGCCCAATTAATATGGCCGGTCTGCCTGCTAATTTAGGTATCCTGCTCAGTAAGAAATGTGGCATAAAAGATCGTCGCATTGATGAAGCCATTGAACGCGCCAGCGGATTTTTTGGTTACTACGCAGACAAAGGCGCTATTCCGTACGGCGAACATGACCCGTGGACCTATCATGAAAATAACGGAAAAAATTCGTTAAGCGCCGTGCTGTTTTCATTGCAACCAGACCAAATCGAAGCGGCAAAGTTTTTCGCAAAAATGGGTACGGCTGGATATAACAATAGAGAACTCGGTCATACCGGACAGGGTTTTAGCTACTTATGGAGTGCGCTGGGTGTCCACGTGGGTGGACCAACCGCCCTTGCTGCCTTTTTTAAAGAAGCATCTTGGCATTTGGATCTGGTGCGTCGTTGTGATGGTAGTTTCACCTATGATGGCGCAGAACAATACGGACCCGGTAAAACTGATGACGATACGTATTATGGCAAAAGTAGTTATTTTGGTTTGAGCCCAAATGCCACGTATGTGCTCACCTATGCGCTGCCCCTAAAGAAAATTTACATTACCGGACGTGAGGCCAATAATAAAAATTGGTTGACGCAGAAAGAAGTCGATGCGGCCATCGCATCCGGGCGTTTTGATGTCGAACGATTTAATAAAAAACCACAAGAATTGATCGATGCTTTTGCTGATTGGTCACCAATTGTACGTAGTTGGGCAGCGGAAGAATTAGCGAAACGGTCAGAAGCAAAAAGTTTAGTGCCACAATTAATTACATTAGCAGACAGCAAGGATCCACACGTAGTTCAGGGTGCTTGTGAAGTTTTAGGGTTGTTAAAAAACACTGACGCTTTGCCGGTCTTAGCACAACAAGTGAAACATAGTGACCGTTGGGTGCGATTTAAAGCGGCGAAAGCCATTCAAGATTTCGGAGGCGCAGCTGCGCCAATTTTACCAGATTTGGTTAAAGCATTAGTCGACACCGCCGAGCCAGCAACGCCCATTAATTGGGCTGATCCGGTGCAAATTTCCCACTTACAATTGTCCGCGACCGTTTTTAAAAAGCCGCTGGCAGACGGGCTCAAGAATATTGACCAAATGCTGTTATTCGAAGCTATTACAGCCGTCACGAATAATCCAAATGGCCGAGCACGCGGAACCATGGGCGGATATTTTTCGCGTGAGCTAAAACCTGACGATGTTCAAAAATTAGGCCCTCAACTATTAGCGGCGATCAATTCACGCAGTACAGCAGATACCATGTTCCGTGATCAAGTGCGTTTAGCGGCATTAAAGGCCTTAACCAGATACCATTTTAAAGAGGGGATAGAGGCAACCATAACCTACGCAAAGACCCATGCCGGGCATGGTAGTGAAAAGAAACTCGCCCAAATTATGAAAGACCTCCGGTCCTATGGTGCGAGTGCCCGCCACATTATTCCAGGCCTAAAAGACGTTATTGTTTCATTAAATGAGATGGTGGAACGTAAAGAATATCCAGGCGGAAAAATGAATGCTGTTCGCGTTAAGGAAATAGAAGACACCATAACATTTATCGAAAGCGCTACAAAAGGTGTCGAATTACGAAGCCTTGGAACGACTTCTGATAAGTGATAATAGTAACATAAAATTAATGAGAGACATGCAGCGAGGTTAAAAACCTGTCTGTTTAGTATGCAGATACAGCACCAACATGGTCATACACTGTGATAAGGTGGGTATGTCTACTGGAGCATTTTATTTTATTATCCTTATAATAGATAAATCCGATAAAAGACGCTTTACCCATCAGTCCCCGCCCTCTTGGAGGTCATAATGCCCAAAGCAGTCGTTGATGCCGAACAACTTCAACAATTTGCCGGTGGACTAAATCGTTTCACGAATGAGTTACGTGAACGAAGCACATTATTACACCAACAATTTTCTCGCCTTTCTGAATCATGGCGGGATCAAGAGCAGGAAAAATTCGCGGAAGAATTTTCCTTGATGCTAGCGGCCTTAGAACGTTTTGCGGCAAATGCTGAACACCAGGTCCCTATGTTAATGCGCAAAGCGGAAGCAATTAAGCAATATCATGAAAGTCGTTAAATGCCGAAAGCAGCTCTTGATGATGGCGAAGTCTTATTGGAGTTGCGCCGCAACTTGATTGATTCTTTTGGTCGTGCGCGTCGCGCGCTTGATGGCATTGATAACGCTTACAAACGGACTGAAACATGGCTGCGTGATGACAGGGCTCGGTCAGTATCCCTGTTATTACGGCGGCAGGAAGAACGTTTTAGCGAAACTAAAATTGCCTTATTGGAAGCCAAAACGCGCATTGGCGATCAACGTGCGCGTATGCATGAAACTGAAGAACAAGATTTTAGACGTGCCCGTGCGCAGTGCGAAGAAACCACGGCAATGATGAAACGTATTCAGCTATGGCTTATAAAAATGCCACGTGAAATTGCTGAACCAATCGCGAAATTAAAGCGCGCCTGTAATGCGATAGATGACCTCACCCCAAAATCCATTGCGCATCTTGATAATAAAATTGAAGCCATCGAAATATATCACGCAGCACATCAGGCGCCATCCAAGGAACAGGCATGAATGAAGTGGATGGACATTTAGGTGAACTTCGCACTGCGCTCAATGACATGCGCAGAGCATTTGAACGTACGCACGATTATTGGCGGGATAGTTCACGCGAAGAGTTTTATAAACTGTATATAGAACCGATAGAAAATGAATTAGACCAAGCCGCTAAAGCGATTGCGCAAACAGCATCAATTTTATCCCAGGTCCACACTGACTGTAAATAAAAGGGAGGCGTTATGAATACGACCGATTCATTTACCAATACAAATTTTAATGAATCCAACGTGTCAAAAACGGGAGATGATAAAACGCCAATTTCCCCACTTACGGGCAGTCGTTATAACCTTGGTGCCAATGCAGCGCGTGTAACAGCCGCCATTGTTGAACTGAAACAACAAGGCGAGCAAGCGCGTGATTTGGCGAGAACGAGTTTGCGCCAAGCAAAAGAGTCTCAGCAAAAATTAACCAGCCAACAAAAGCATGTTTTAGAGGTGCTGCAAAACGAAGAACAAGAAATTAGCACACATCACCATAACCAAATAACAGCATTAGATGACTGGCATCACAATTGGCAGCAACGGATTAATAAGCTAAATCGTTATTTGCGCCCACCGATGAATTATGCGACCGAAAAAGAAGCGCATCTTACCCGTCCCGATCCAGCATTGCTACAGGGCGCGTCTAAAAGATATGCTGAATTTAATAAAAATATTACTAACTGTAAGCAAGATGTCGAGCGGCTTACGCTAAGACTTAGCCGACTGGGTTACCCACTAGATGACCGTGCGCCTGTACTGTCCTGTAAAGGCGAGCCTGATGCCATTCTCAATTATATAAGAAAACAACTAAGTGATTATGAATTGCAAATTAATTCGGAAGGGAAAATAGCAAAGCGATTATTTTTAAGCCCGACATTGTGCGTCATGTCATTTATCGCCTTGTCACTAAGTGGATTCGCGATTGGAGTTTATATTTGGGAAGCGAGTAAAGATACCTCATTGGCAGCTATTGCAGCAGGATCGATTTTTGGCTTTGCGTTAATTGCATTAGTTATTTGGATGATTGAAATTAATAAACGGCAACGTCGTATTTCCACTTTATCTAACGAAGTCAGTTCGGTAGTGGTGACCTTTCAGAAATTAGTACCGATTGGCAAAAAACATTTAAATCCCGAGCTGCATGTTGCCAATCAAATACAAACTATTTTACAAGCGGAAGAATCAGTAGCGGAAAAAGAAAAAAGAGAACTCCGTGCAGCAGAGCAATGGCGACAACGCAAAGACGAGCGCTTACAAGCATTGTTATCACGTCACGCCATACGGATTGCCCAAGTTCGTGAAACCGTAGCACAGCAACAGCAACAGGAATTAGTATCGTATCAACAACGTTGCCGTGAATTTGAAATGACTATTACAGGAAATGCTGAATTAGAATTAAAGCAACGCGAAGCAGCTGCCAATGATCGACATAAAGCCATTGAACAATCCATTGCTAAAACGCTGACAAATCTCATCGATGATCTCGAACGCGCGAATGGAAACCTTCGTTCTCGTCATCGTGATTGGAGTGATGCCAGTTGGGCTAATTGGGAAATTCCCGCAGCTTTCCCAGTGGCCGTACCATGTGCACGTTTAACCAGCAATGTTACAGATCTCATGAATGAAGCCGAAATCCCGGCTGATTTTTATCGTCCAACCGACTTACAAAAATTAGAATTAAGTGCTGATTTAGTGTTGCCAGATGCTGGTCATTTATTGGTTGAGGGGGCTGGCGGATTAGAAGTCGTGCACCAAGCGATGCTGCGCCTTTTAGTTGGATCGCCAGTGGGAAAAATTCGTTTCTCACTCATTGATCCACTCGGTCTAGGTAATAATTTCGCCACATTTTTACGTTTACGCGACACCGACGAACACATTGTGGGTCAAAAAGTGTGGACCAGTCAAGTTGAAATTGAACGCGTACTCGCCAATTTAAGTTATCATGCTGAGAAAATAATTCAGAAATACTTACGTGATAAATATAAAACCCTTGCTGAATACAATACCGTTGCCGGAGATTTAGCTGAACCCTACCAAGTATTAGTTATAGCAGATTTTCCGCATGGCTTTAGTGATCTTGCTCTCGAACGTTTAGCCAGCTTGGTTCAACATGGACCACGGTGTGGTATTTTTGTGTGGGTACATGGCAGTGATAGCGTACAATTCCCACCCCTGATTAAACGTAGTGAATTTATGACCAGCGGCGTGGTGCTACAGCATGGCGGTAGCGGT
>JAHEDF010000334.1 GCA_024641365.1 Planctomycetota bacterium
CTGGACCAGATTTGGCGCGTGAAGGACTTATCCGCCCAAGTGCTTCGTGGCATTATGCACATTTCTCGGACCCACAAAATTTTGTGAAAGGTTCTATCATGCCACCTTATCCATGGCTTATTACCAATGACATGGATTTGTCTGATGTGAAAACTAAATTTACTGTTTTGGCTAGTTCGCCCATGTACACGCCCTACTCACGTGCCGACATTGAAAATGCCGAAGCAAACGCACAAGACGAGGCAAAAATAGTTGCCAACCAATTACGCAAAGAAATGGGTAGCGAAGCCAGCAAACTACCGCCAGATATAGATAAAAAAGAAGTCATTGCCCTTATTGCCTATCTTCAACGCCTAGGCACCGATTTGAAAAAGGCAGGAAAGGTTAATTAATCTATGTTAAAAGAATTAATCGGTGATCACGGCAGCATTTTACCACAACTTGCGTTGGTGTTATTTTTTCTCATCGCCATTATCGTGGTCATTTATATCATTACTGATCGCAGACGAGGACATCGCCAACATATGGAATCTATGCCACTCGATGATGGCACGCCTGTAGAGAAAGATAAGCAATGAGCGATAGCACCACAAATAATACACATCATGTGCATGATGACGCTGAGCCATTACATATGTTTGATGGTATTGCCGAGATGGATAATAATCCACCACGTTGGTTAATGGCCGCTTTGTTGGTCACGGTGATGTGGAGCGCGTGGTATGTCGCACATTATCATTTAGGTACAGCTAAATTAGGTGCCGATAAATGGCGCGATGACATGGCTGCGCTCGCGGAATTACGCGCACAAAATGATACCGAAATGCCCGATGAAGCGACTATGCGGCAATTATCCTCGGCACCTGAACGCATTGCTCGTGGCAAAACATTATTTGCTACTTTCGAGTGCATCAATTGTCACGGCGAAGATGCGACTGGTAAAGATCAAGGGCCTAATCTACGTGACCGCTGGTGGATCCATGGTTCCACCATGACTGACATCGCAAAAATTATTCATGATGGTGCTAATAACAACGCGATGCCCGCGCAAAAGGGTAAATTATCAAATCAAGATATCGCCAATTTGGCAATTTTTATTGTCGATTTAAATCGACAAGGCGAACGTTCAGGACGGCAGCCTGATCCGTCACGAGAAAAAGAACAGCCAATTAATTATTAAACTGAATTTGGAGATGATTTTGTCCACAGAACAACAGCAGGCGCCTCCTGATAAAAAGCGGTCATTTAATTGGTGGCCGTGGTCGCCGCTGTTTGTCATCGGCGCTGCTGCCATAGCGAATGGCGCTATGTTTATCATGGCAAATGATGTGCGCCCACAAAAAGTTGAAGAACAGCCCTATGTCGCTAGTTCACGAATTGATGGCGAAAAAATTGCTGCTGAACAATTTTCCAAACGTGGCTTTACATTACTCATAAAAGCCACCGATCCATTATCGATAACTTTATCAATTCCTGAAAATGCTGATGAGACTGCTCCTGCAAAAATTTTTCTTTATCGCCCAGATAGTGCCGCTCATGACCAGGAATTAACCTGGGATAACCCAACAAAACCTTTTCCAATTACCTTGTCAAAACCTGGTATGTGGCGCATTCGATTAACCATGCTGGATAATAATGGAACAGAAATGCGCGCGGAAAGTGCCATCGATACCATTGCGGTAACAACACCATGATGTCAACAAATGCTGAACGTGCGATCAATCTCGTTGTGCTTTTAGCGCAACACAGCGCTAGCCCTGTTACCAGCGTGCAAATTGAACAAGCCCTCCACGTGCCAACTGGTTCACTGTCAGACATAATAAATCACTTACATAAGGCGCAGATTATTCAAACACCTCGTGGACCATTAGGTGGATATTCACTTTTGCGACGACCCGAGTCATTGACATTTTATGATATTATTCGCGCCATAGATGATGCGCGGGATTCTCAACGGCTATCAGTCGTTGATGCCGCACCAATGCATCCACTCCATGATGCTCGCACCCAATTAGATGCCACTTACCGTGCTACCACCATCGCTCAATACATGCGTGACTAGGTTCATAGCTCATAACTGCAACGCTCTAAATAGCGGCACAGAACGAGAAATAATTTTATGCAACCAACATTCGATTTTCATCATGCTCCATTTATAGTAATCTGGGAAGCAACACGTTCCTGTGATTTAGCATGTCACCATTGTCGCGCTGAAGCAGCGCCACACAGGGATCCGTTGGAATTAAATCACCAAGAAGCGATATCTTTATTAAATCATGTGCGTGAAGAATTTGGTCCGGTATTATTTGTTCTAACCGGCGGTGATCCACTCAAACGCACTGATTTACATGTATTAATTCGCCATGGTACTGCACTTGGTTTACGTATGACCATTACGCCATCGGTAACGCCATTATTAACAGATGATGCTTTAGAGCAATTAGCTCAAAGCGGTATTAAACGTATCGCGATGAGTTTAGATGGGGCCGATGCTGAAACGCATGATACATTTCGTGGCGTAATTGGTACATTTGCTCGTACTATTAGCGCTATCAGAACAGCCCAGAAATTAGGTATGGAATGTCAAATTAATACCACTGTTTCAAAACATAATTTACAACAAGTGCCAGACATTGCAAAATTAGTTGGTTGGCTTGATGCAACATTGTGGTCTGTTTTCCAGGTCGTTCCAACAGGTCGCGCAGCTGCCAGTAACGATGCCGTCGTGCCAAGCGCGGTCGAACAGGAAAAATTATATCGCTTATTAGCAGACATTGCACTTAATTCGGAAACATCTTTTGATATTAAAACGACTGCAGGCCAACCATATTATCGTGTACTCAGTCAAGAACGCGCACGGCGCGGAAATCCCCCTACCACGCGGCGCTCATTACGAGCGCCACGCGGTGTTAATGATGGTAACGGATTTGTATTTATTTCTCACACCGGTGACATCAGCCCATCAGGATTTTTACCCGTCGTTGCGGGCAACGTTCGTACGCATTCGCTAGCAACCGTATATCGCCATCATGATTTATTTACGCGACTTCGGCATCCACATTCATTTGCCGGAAAATGTGGGTATTGTGAATACAATGATCGCTGTGGCGGTAGCCGCAGCCGAACGTATGCGATTACAGGCGATCCATTTGCAAGTGACCCAACCTGTATTTATCAACCAAAGACACCGCTGGCTGCAGTAAAATAAATTATGGAGTAGAAGTAGCCGGTTGTGGCACAGCCACTAATTGTTTGAGCGCTTCAACTTGATCGGTTTGCACACGCTGACCATCGCGCCATAAATCGACAACACTCAGCGGACCAGGTTGTAAAACGCGTAGTGCGACTTGATCTGGACTAATGGTCCAACGTCCAATGGTGCGGTCAGTTGGCCAATTAATATTTGTATATACGACATAGACTAATTCTGAACAAACTATACTATCGATGGTTTCTACATCAAAATTGAAATCATACGGTTTACCAATTTGCCGCAGCGCACGTAAAATTACAGCACGGCGTTCATCGTCAGATAATTGCTTGCAACGTATAACGCACAGATCATCAATATTTAAAAAGCGCGCAAGCGGGCTTGCCTGCACATCATCGCGCAATGCTTCTACCACTCCATTCCCAGCGAGAATCGCTTCGTGATATTGAGCTACCAATGGATCATTCCAAATACCCAGCTTTTGTAATTGTTCAGCGGTTCCAACCCAAATAGCAACATGACCGAAAAATCCTGGGATAAATTTATCGGTTAAGCGAAAAGGTGTCTTTTCTAATAAAATATCCCCTGGTTGCAAAACGGCACGTACGTCATTTTCAATTTTTTCACTTCCATACATCTTACCACGGCGATAAGCAACCAAGCCGACGGTATTACCAAAACTTTTCGAGACACCGTTCATCATTTCATCACCGATTTCTCTAAAATCCGACTTTACCAATACCGCTGATTGAACGATGGCTTCTTTTTGCGGCACACGCCGCGTTTTACTTAAAATAGCCCCACTGGGACTTGCTGCGATTCTTTCACGCAGCCATACAATTTGCTCATCTTTACTGGCTTCCCACCACGGACCTGCTTCACGAATATCACGCAGCGTACGATAAATTTCAGTGCGTTGCGCGTACGATAAATAACTACGTATAATTCCATCAACCTGATCTTCAGGCACGCCAAGTCCACTATCGCCTTGATTTAATGCTTTGCGAATAGGTTCGTTGTCTAACACTAATTCACAATTTAATAAAAATGTATCATATAATGCTAATGAGGCGACTGCTGATAATGCGATCCCCTGGGTGCGGATTTCCGCATCTGGTGTTAACACGTTTTGTTTTGCACAATTCTTTTTATCTGTTTCACGCCATTGATTATGTTTGGCCGCCGTCATTGAAATAACTTGTACGGATTGCAACAAGTCCGCAAAACTAACGTGTAAATTTTCTAGTGTTTTTCCAGTCAGCGGCTGTTTTGCATCTGTTAATAAACGAGCCGCTGCTACGGCCTCTAAAAAATTCTGCTTACGTTCTATGAGCAGCTGTTCGTCATAAGCAAAGGTTACGACACTGCGGCGCAAATAGGCCTGTTGATCATTTGATGATTTTGCCGCTGCTAAATCCTGCCAAAAAGATGATTCTGCGATATCGCGATCATACGATGATAACGATCGCGAACTACAGGTGCTGATAATCAGCATGCTGATGATGACAAACACGATGATAAAAAGACGTATGTACATGGTGCTGTTTCTAATACGTAACAGAAAAATACCACCCTGGTTTGCGGGTATCGTGGAATGGGGAAGCGTTTGCTGGCTGGTTATTACCAATTCCAGAGCTCCGAAGGAGCTCTGGAGATTTAATGTGACAGTCATGTTATTCGGGCAACTATCATATTATTCTGGCATCTCGTTCTATTCCCACAATGATTTTTGAGCGCCAACGGCGCGACCTATAAGAGCCTGGGGCAGCGCCCAAGGTAAAATGCACACATACAGAATGAGGGCTGAAGGCCCGATCCATATTGCGCATG
>JAHEDF010000335.1 GCA_024641365.1 Planctomycetota bacterium
ATGAAACGCGCGCTACCGCCAGAGCCACCAGAGCCTCCGATAAATGCTCCCGATACGCTGGTTGCAAAAGAACCCCATAATCTGCCTACTGGCTGGCAAGGAGTTTTGGGTGTCCCTAATGTTAACAGAGTGCCTATTCCGAAAAATAAAGAGGCCGCAGAAAAAAGTGCCTTAAATCAAATTCGTTCTGGGAACGGTGGGAAAAATCGAAATCTCAACAACAAGGATATAGCGATTAGCAAACAGGGACGCGTTGAATACTCTCCCAAACCACTGAGCTTTGCCGTCTATAAAATTAAAAATAATTTTCTCGTTGGGACGCCTGCTGTCATCGCAGGACGCGTTCATCTGTGCGGCAGTTCTACCACCGTCTATGCAATTGATTTTGAGAATAATACTGGGTGGGAAACACACCTATCTGATACCACGCCGTCAAACCCAGCTGGCTATGACGATGAAGATGTCACGTATACGACCGGAAGCTGCACGCTCTATGCGCTATCAGGAAAAACTGGTGCCGTGCTAATGAATAAATGGCTTGCGGGTAATTTGTACAGCATGCCAGTAACAAATGGCAGTCTGCTTGTAACCACCATGCCAGGTTGGATTACCGCAATTGATGGAAAAAGCGGCTACCCGCAATGGGTTGAACCGACTCCGTCGGAAGTCCGCACGGGAATCGTGTCCGTCGGTACGCGGCTTTACTGCACGACTAAAGACGGATCATTAACCGCATACGAAGGCGAGTCCGGCACGGTTATTTGGCAAAGTCGTATTGCGGGAATTAGTGCTCCTACCGTAAACGGAAAAGATTTATTCGTACGACGGCTTCTCTATAACAAGGGCAACAATAAACTTGGAGAATCCGTTGCGGTAATTAATTCAGACAATGGTCTAATTCGCTCGGAGTCTTTAGGAGACCCACGTGAATTAAAAGGATTTTTAGCGCGGCCTATAAACGCGAACAATGAAGAAGTATATGAAGACGATCTCATCGCTCCAGAACTCACCCTCGTCGACAATAGTTTGCAAATACCGGAATTTGGTTCACCTGTGATCGCTAAGTCATCGACCATTGTCGTATCTGATCACGTCATAGAATCACGATCGATCGTTGATGGACAGGTATTGTGGGCAACGAATATTGAAAATCAGGGAGATAAAAATAATTATTTATATCAAACGAGCGAACATTGTGACCCGGTTATTGCTGGAAATACAGTCATCATTGCTTGTCTTGATGGGCACGTACGTGGACTTGATGTCGAAACAGGAAAACTCCTGTGGTCAGTCGATGTAGGCGCTGCAATGGGCTGGAACCACAACAATGGCTCTTATTTATCAATGCGCCGCTGTCAGCCAACCGTGGTCACTGGAAAAATTTACATTACCACGATGACGGGGGAATTGGTTGTTATCGACACAAACGATAAAACCCTCAATGGACCACGTTGGTGGGGAGACTGTGGCTAGACTAATTAATCTCCTTTCTAAATGATTCACCACTTTTTACGGGGCACTTTCTTATGACACCTTCCGACATGCCAGGACAACGCAAAGACCTCTCTGATTGGCTCCCAATGAAATCACTCGCCTCAGAATCAATATTTTTAGAGCGAGATAATACGATATATTACATAACAAATTGGAAACTGCGCAAAAAACATCCCGCCACTCGTGCAAAGATAATTCGCCTAAGCGCATTCCACCTCCAGCAGTATAATGCGTTGAAAGAAAAAGGTCGCAGCCAGCGGTATATTTTTTCGGTTTTATTTGGCGAATCATCTGTGGATAACAATAACTATAGCGACGAGTCGCCAGCGCAAAATAAAGTCACATTCCCTGTGGACTTGCTTACTGCCGAGCAGTTACATGCACTCATCTGTGAACGCATGGGACGCGGTGTGACAGGCATACGGGAACTTCCGCTCGTTGATTTACGCCGATTGCTCCGAGCGCTTAGCGGACAGTCGAATAGTGGCGCGCGCTAAATCAGTGAGACCCATATTGTTCGATGCAAAAATCCAAGTCTTATGCCTATTTATGTCGAAATGTGCTGGCATAGTACTGCTTTAAGCACGTTTCCGAGCAGGCGACGTATTGGCATCAAGTTTTCACCATAATTTACTTTAGACATTAATGCTTGTGTAAAATAATTACTTACTCATCTCAATCATCGCCTCGGCGAATGCTTTGCCTATTTTCCCATAAATATAGGCAGAGCCGTTGTAGTGGTAGCCGGCATTAGATTCGCCGACAGTTTTTAGCTTGTATTCTTCTGGGGTTAGCACGGTTTGTAAAAGTTCTTTATAATATTTTCGTGCCAATTCTTGTGCCGCCCGTGGCTTCTTTGCGACATCCGGGTTTTCTTTATTAACTTTTTCTATGGCAGCTGCCTGTGCTTTTTCATGCAATTTTTGTGATTCCATGTCCCAACAAAACTCTGTGAGCACGGCTTTGACATTACCGTTAAATTCTGGGATATCCGATGCTGCGGCTTGGGCCTTTCTAAACCAATGCTTATTATCCGTTTCATCTTTTGGACCATCGACTCCCAACACACCGATGACAAATGGCATTTTCGGGGCGTTGACGTCCTTGCGTACATCGCGAATAAAATTTGCCATAAAGTCGGTGTAGGGATTATACATCTTTTCTAAGGGCTTTCCTGATTCTTTATAAAAACCATTTACTAAATCATTCCATCCCTGAAACCAGACGAAACCTGCTATTTCATAACCTAATTCTGGATTATAGGCCGGATGATATTTACCTGGATCACTTAACACCTCTTTGATATGTGACATCATGAGACGATAATATTCACCTGTCGCTTCTTTGTGCTTGGCCATTTCTGCTTCCAAAACACCGTCAGTCTTCCATTTTTCTAGACGCGACGGTGATACTGGCGCATCACCAGAACTCGGGGAACGAAATTGTTTGACTAAATCTTTACCGCCCCATGCCGTTTTGATAATTAAAAATGGCTCGTTAAGTTGTTTTTGCATGTAAATGCCAAACGTATATTCTGGGCCAAAATTTTGCTCTGGGTTGGGTTCAGCTCCGTAAGTGGGATTGAGTGGACCTGAAAAAACCTCCTCGCCATTACGGCTACTGGTAAAATAAACACCATACGTGTCCTTTACCTTAATTGGATGTCCGTCTGCGCCAATTATATCATTATACATTTGCTTGGTGTCGTCGCTTAATGCAAGGCGTTCTATAGTCCGAACTTTTGCCTTGCCCTGCATATTTGATTGGCCTGATAATAAATATATTTTTAACGGCTTCGTCGCTTTTTTAATTTCCGCATCTTCAGCCGCCGCTGTCCACATCATACTTATAGCCAAGTAAGCAATTATTGTCAGAGCGATTTTTAACGGTGATGCCATGATTTGTTTCCTTATGCCTGTGCGGCAATGCGTGCGAAAGAAACGTTGTCCTAAAACTAAAATTACGTAGACGCCTAGGACGTCTGGCCACAAAGCGTGGCTTGGTCATCAAATGGAGCAATCACTAAGTCCTTCGAACAAGCGTTTGAATAACAATAACGGTAAGGGCTGTCTTGGTATTCAAGACAATTCACTTCCTTTTTGGGGCTATCCTGTGGGTTAATGTCATGAAATAATTTCCATGTATCTATCTATTAATGACACCTCTATTCTGATTATGCTTAAAGCATTGTTTTTATAATGAAATAAATTACACAGGAAAAATCGATGCTCTAATCAGGACAAGTAAATTTACTCTGTGCGAATCTGCGTATGAAGTTATAACCCAAATTAACCTGACATAGTTCTTTCTCTTGGATAGGTGCACCATCTGAATATTTCTATTCTAGAGCTTATGTGAGGCACTGTTTTTCATGGTTCAGGATTGCTACATGACATTTCTGATCGTATTTTTGCTTAAATTACATAGGCTTGTTGGGAATAGCTTCATTGACCAAGGTAAAAAATTAGTACGTCATGTGTACCCCCACTGTGAACGACTAACGCCACTTTTCTGAGAATGCCATGATACCTGTTACCAAACAAAATGTCGCTTTGCTAACTTGCCTAGTAAGCCTTATTATATTTCATGGAGCTCTATCCAGCGCGGATACTATCCCGGCACAAAAAAACACCGATAAATTAAATGTTATATTTATCTCCGTTGATGATTTAAACGATTATCCAACATTTACTCATTGTTATCCTGACGCGAAGACACCCAATATGGATCGTCTCGCCGAACGCGGATTAATGTTTACGCGAGCGCATTGTCAGTTTCCACTTTGTGGCCCATCGCGCGCCAGTCTGATGTCTGGATTTTTACCAGCGACACTCGGTTATGATGACCATATGCCAGATGAAGCATTACAAGATCGTACGCGTCAACTTGGCAGTGAATTAATACATGTCTGGTTTCGTAATAATGGTTATAAAACCTTCGCCGTTGGAAAGATTTTGCATAAACACGTACCAAAAGGTAGCGTTGATATGAGCGGTGGACGCGGCGCCTTCAATGCAGGTACTGGCAATCTGAAAGCAAATTGGCCACAAAATGGAACAAGTACGGATTGGGCCATGGCCCCAGAAAAAGACGAGGATTTACCAGATCATAAGGCGGCTGAGTGGGCGGTGGAGCGTCTTAATGAACAGCATGATAAACCATTTTTACTGATGGTCGGATTTTTACGTCCACATGTACCGTGGTATGTGCCGAAAAAGTGGTTTGATCTGTATGATAAAGAAAAAATTACCTTACCTGAATTTAAAGCTGATGATCTAGATGATGTTCCGCAAATGGCCCGAGACATTAATATCTTGCCACAAATGCCACGCACCACGTGGGCGATAGAAAATAACCAATGGCGTAATATCGTGCATGCTTATTTAGCCTGCATTAGCTTTACCGATCACCAAGTTGGAAAAGTATTAGACGCGCTGGATAAGAGTCCCTATCGCGACAATACCATAATCGTTTTATGGTCCGATCATGGTTATCACATGGGTGAAAAAAATACTTTCCAAAAACAATCATTATG
>JAHEDF010000336.1 GCA_024641365.1 Planctomycetota bacterium
TGACGTGAACCTATTCGCCACATGCGACCGAGTCCGATGGCCTGCAACATGCCGAGGTTGCTACCCACTAACTAGGCTTGCCCCGATGGTAGGCGACCTACACTACGCCCTTCCCCTTAAAAGTGCTCTTTAGAGCGGAGATTGCATGACCAGCGATTCGACCAATTCGACGACCGGCATTAAAGACTTATTGATCGATGAGGAGATGAAAGAGAGCTACCTGACTTACGCCATGAGCGTATTGGTTGATCGTGCATTACCAGATATTCGAGATGGTTTAAAACCTGTGCATCGCCGCATTTTACAATCAATGCGCGATTTAAATTTAACCGCTTCTGCAAAATATCAAAAATCTGCAAAAATTGTTGGTCACGCGCTTGGTAATTATCACCCGCATGGCGATACATCAGTATATGATGCCATGGTGCGCATGGCCCAAGATTTTTCATTGCGTTATATGTTAGTGGATGGCCAAGGTAATTTCGGTTCTATTGATGGAGATTCGGCTGCGGCTTATCGTTATACGGAAGCACGTATGGATCGCCTTGCTGGTGAAATGTTGGAAGATATCCAATTCGATACCGTCGATTTGCGAGATAATTTTGACGGTCAACGCCAAGAACCTACGGTATTACCGGCTAAAATACCTAATTTATTAGTTAATGGTAGTTCTGGAATTGCAGTTGGCATGGCCACCAATATTCCACCCCATAATTTAAGTGAAGTATGCCACGCTATTATTCATGCAATTGATAATCCTGCCTGCACCGTTTCTGATTTAATGAAATTTGTTCGTGCTCCTGATTTCCCAACCGGCGGATTAATTTGTGGCACGGCTGGTATTCGTGAAGCCTACGAAACGGGCCGTGGTCGTGTGGTTATGCGTGCGCGTGTTGAACAGGAAGAAATCGATGGTCGTCAAGCATTAGTGGTAACGCAAATTCCGTACGGAATTAAATTGTCTACCATTAAAGAGTCGATTTTAAATGCACATAATGATGAGCGCATAAAGGGATTGCATTCAGTATATGGTGGTGTTGTTGGCAATGGTATCCGTTTGGTCATTGAACTGAAAAAGAATGAAGACCCAGATATCATCCTCAATCAATTATGGGAACACACCAATCTCCAATATAACTTTGCTATTAACACTATCGCACTTGATGGGGGACGTCCACGTACAATCACCTTGAAACGTATGTGTTTGGCCTACGTCGAGCACCGCAAAGATGTCATCGTACGGCGCACGCGTTTCTGGTTGGCACGCGACGAAGCGCGCCTGCATATCATTGTAGGGTTATTAAAAGCGATTGATGTAATAGACGAAATTATCGCTTTAATTCGTGCAAGTGCGAGCACCGAAGTCGCTCGCACAGGATTAATCGAACGTTTCGAATTTACCGTCATTCAAGCACAAGCCATTTTAGACATGCAATTGCGTCGCCTGACTGGTTTAGAACGCGATAAATTACAAGCTGAACATGATGCCTTGGTTGCTTCAATTACTGACTATAAAGATATTTTAGCGCGTGATGAACGTCAGTACACGATCATCAAAGCAGATTTACAACATTTAATTGAAAAATATGGCGATGCACGTCGTACGGAAATCGTGGCTGCTGCCGGTGATTTCAACATGGAAGATCTCATTGAAGATGATCCATGCGTGGTGACGATTACCAAAAGTGGTTATATTAAACGTCTAACTGTTGATACATTCCGCATTCAACGTCGCGGTGGTAAAGGCGTGTCGGGTGGTTCCTTAAAAGATGAAGAAGATTTTGTATCGCAAATGTTTACTGCGACCGCGCACCAATACCTGCTGAATTTTACCAATCATGGAAAAGTTTACTGGCTTAAAGTTTATGATATTCCTGAAGGAGCGCGTACGTCACGCGGAAAACACTTGGCCAATATTTTAAGCTTGGCTGAAGGAGAACATATTACTGGTGTTATTCCTGTTCGTGAATTCCGAGATGATCAATATCTATTAATTGCCACCAAAACAGGACAAGTGAAAAAGACAGCCTTGTCAGCCTATGGAAAACCTCGTGCTGGTGGTATTAAAGGAATTAAGTTAGCTGATAATGATGAATTAGTTGATGTGGTTATTACTAATGGCAATGATGAAGTGTTAATTGCGAGTGACGATGGCCAAGCCTGTCGCTTTAAAGAAACTGATTGTCGTCCAACTGGGCGCGATACGGGCGGTGTTATTGGTATAGATTTAGCATCTGGTGCAAAAGTCGTCAGTTTAATTCGATTGGAACCGGGCAGTGAAGTACTAACGATTTGCGAAAATGGCTTTGGTAAACGCACCCCATTTGAAGAATATCGCCTCACACGTCGCGGCGGTAAGGGCGTTATTAATATTGAAACCAGCGAACGAAATGGCCCGGTGGTAGCTTCACTCGCAGTTATGCCTGGAGAAGAATTAATGTTGATGACGAAGGGTGGCACAATTGTGCGTACACGTGTTGATGAAATTCGTACCACCGGTCGTGCTGCTCAAGGCGTCACCATTATGAATTTGGATAATGACGTCCTGACAGGTGTTGCTCGTTGTCCAAGTGATGACTCAAACGATAGCGATGATGGTGGCGATAGTGGTGGTGATAGTGGTGGTGATAATGGCAGCGATGCACCTGAAAATACCAACAGTGAGTCCTAATTTTGATGCTAAGCAAACTCGTGAGGAAATCTGTGATTCTGTTGAAACACCAATGTAATTGACAGGTCTTGTCACTTGCTATCAGCAGCCGTAGTCTTGGCGGAAGTGATAGATGATTCTACACTCTTTAACCTCTTGTGGAGTAATGGATTGCGAAATCTAAGTGAGTTGATTATCTGTCCTAATGCTTGTTCAAAGAGCCTACCAAAATTTATGAAATGTCGTATAAATAACTAAGTCCTTGAGAGTACCATGTGGTCTTGTGACACATCACATTCAAATCAATTAGCACCGTGGAGTAACCATGGCTATTGATCGTGAGCGTCTTCGCAGAGCACTGAACTTGGCAGTGCGCCATTCGTATGCTGAAATAGCATTATTGAGTGCGCGCGCGTGCGACCCAACGGTGGCACGAGATAAAAGACCTGATGCAGTTTTATGGTCGTGGATTAATATTAGTGGGTCATGGACAGGCACTATGGCGATCGTGCAACCGCTAGATCTTGCGCTTCATGTTGTGAAGCAAGCAAAAGAAGGATTAGTGGAGCCGGTTCCAACTGAAATATTGTTAGAAACACAAGGTGAAATTACCACACATGTCGCTAATAAATTAATAGATCAATTATTTATCGGTACGACAAAGCCTATATTATCTGAAGTGCGACTTGGTAATGGTGCGCCGGATGTTCGACGTGGTGATTGGCAAGGAAATACGTGGTCAGTTGGTGATTGGTGGATGGCCATATTTGTTTTTGAAGGGAGTTTATCCAGTATTCCAACACCAACAGCGCCAATTGCTGCTGAATTAATTCCAGATACGGAGCGCGTTACCAGTTCAATTCCGCTTACTAAAGTATTACGTAATCGCGACGAAGAACTTGAAGTCGAGTGGTCTGGTTATGATTCGAGCCCATTAATTCCGGCGGCGATGCCGAAACAACAGCCGCCATCGGCAAAACCAATTGCACCAATTACACCACCACCAGCAAAACCATTACCGGAAATTACACCGTTGCCAGTCAAACCAGTCGTGGAAATTACACCACTGCCTGTGCCTGCAAAACCACAAAATATACCAGTTCCCCCGAAGCAACCAGTTGCACAAATTCCACCTAAACGGACGGTCACTCCAGTCGCGCCAACAAATCAAGATCAATCTGATTCAGGAAGCTCGTCTCGCCGACCTGTGGTACGTACGATTCATGGCTTATTAACCCCAGAAGATGCGCAAAGCGGTGCGCACAGAATACTGCCAATTCCCAAGTCACCGTCTGCCCAAGATACCAATGATGCGGACCGCACCCAACCATGGTTTAAACCCAAAGTTGAAAAAGTTGTCGACTTTCAAATCCCACGCGAATTAGGGCATTATCGTGTGCTCAATCAGTTGGGAGAAGGCGGCATGGGCGTCGTGCTCAAAGGCGAGCATATGAATTTAGATCGTCGTGTGGCGATCAAATTAATGAAACCAAGTTTAGCTGGTAATAAATTGTTTGCTGAACGATTTATGCGTGAAGCACGAATTGCAGCGTCATTAGAGCATCCTAATTTAGTAAATATTTATGATGCAGCTCAGGAAAATGGATTTTTATATATGGCGCTGCGCTTTATGGGCGGTGGTGATTTAACTGGACAATTGAAACGCGAAGGCCCATTAAGTGAACCACGTGCAATACACATGTTTACTGCGCTGTTATCTGCGCTTCACTATATTAACACAAAAAAATTGGTCCATCTCGATATTAAACCCGGTAATGTATTATTAGATACTGATTATTCACCACGCTTAGGTGATTTAGGTTTAGCGCGACAACGTTCTGCGGCGAAATCTGAAACTGATATTATGGGGACGCCGGCATACATGTCACCGGAGCAATTACGTGGTGTCCATGAAATTGATATTCGTAGTGATATTTATTCTATGGGCTTGACCATGTATGTGGCCATGACCTGTAAACAGCCATTGCAGGGTGACGATTTAGAGTCAACCATTCGCAATGTGCTGGAAGTTGATCCGCCAGATCCACGATCAATTATGCCAAGTTTATCACTTGCAATGAGTCAAGTTATTATGAAGGCAATTAAAAAGCGTCCGCAAGACCGTTACCAGACCCCGCATGAATTCCAAGACGCATTATCTAATGTCGAATTAGAATCGTTGAATGAATTATCGGCTTCGGGTGTCAGTTGGTTTGGTAAGATGTTTGGTGGCCGTAAATAAGAGGTAAGTTTTGTTTGCTTTAAAGGCGCTGCCAGTCAGCGATAAATTTATGGCATTATAATAAAAAGAATACTTCATAGCCTAAATTGCCAATCAATGACTTTTGATGAATTAAGAGCCAATGCATGATT